>JBCBZK010000106.1:0-12209 GCA_039815365.1 Pseudomonadota bacterium
AAGATGACCGGTATAGCGTTTGGCGGTGTTGCTGTGGCCCATCTTGTTGGTGCAGCAATGTCTGGCGTGTTTGCCCCTGCGCCGGGTGAGGATGCGTCCATTCTTGCCAATAGTTTTTTCTGGGTTGTCATCACGGCAACGACCATCGGGTTGAGTTTGAGCTTCACGAAGGTGCGCGAACTGGAAGGTGCCGGCGCCTCCAAAATCGGTACTGTCTTCATCTTCCTGTTGGTCGCCATTATCGGTACCAAGATGGACGTCTTCCAGATTGCCGACAATCCGTTGATGTTCGTGGTCGGGATCGTCTGGATGTTGGTACACGTTGGCTTGTTGATTCTCGTTGCCAAACTCATCAGAGCGCCGTTCTTCTTTATCGCGATTGGGAGTAAAGCGAATGTGGGTGGCGCTGCGTCTGCGCCGGTTCTGGCCGCCGCGTTCCATCCGTCACTGGCGCCGGTCGGTGTGCTGCTAGCGGTGCTCGGTTATGCGCTCGGCACCTATGGCGCGATCATTTGCGCTGAGTTGATGAGAATCGCCTCATAATGGGACCACTACACGGTGTCACTGTTATCGAGATCAAAGGCATCGGGCCTGGACCCTATGCCGGTATGTTGATGGCAGACCTCGGCGCCGACGTTGTCGTCGTCGAGCGGGCATCCGGGCCATCCGGCATCGCGTTGCCCGCTGAAACCGATGTGCACTCGCGCGGTAAGCGTTCGATCGCGTTGAACCTCAAGACTGCGCAAGGCCTCGAGGCGCTCATGCGTCTCGTCGCCAATGCCGATGTTCTTATCGAAGGTTACCGGCCCGGCGTTGCCGAACGTCTTGGCTTCGGCCCCGATGCCTGTCATGCAGTGAACCCAACGTTGATCTTCGGGCGTCTGACCGGTTGGGGTCAGGACGGGCCGTTGGCTGCAACCGCCGGACATGATATCAACTACATTAGTATTGTCGGCGCGCTGGCGGCGATCGGCCAGGCAGACAAGCCGACCGTGCCGCTCAATCTCATTGGCGACTATGCGGGTGGCAGCTTGTTTTTAGTGATTGGTGTGCTTGCTGCGTTGTTGGAAGCACGTGAGTCCGGACAAGGGCAAGTCGTTGACACTGCCATCACCGACGGTGCTGCGCATTTGATGTCCGGCTTTCATGGTTGGCAGAACAGCGGTTTCTGGCACAACGCGCGTGCGCGTAATGTGCTGGATGGCGCCGCACCGAACTACGACGTTTACACGACGAGCGATGGTCAACTGATCTCCGTCGGCGCGCTGGAGCCACAGTTTCTCGCCGCGTTGCTCGATGGTTTAGGGTTGTCTGAGCAACTGGATTTCGCTGCATTCACGCCAGCGGCGTGGCCCGATACCAAGCGCAAGATTGCTGACGTGATTGGCGCACAAACGCAACAGCATTGGTTGGAGGTATTCGACGGCACCGATGCCTGCGTCGCGCCGGTGTTGGATATACAACAGGCCTTGTTGCACCCTCATAATCAGGCGCGCGGCACCTACGTTGATATCGCCGGTGTGCCACAACCTGCGCCGGCACCACGCTTTACACGCAGCGATTGTGCAACGCCTCGGCCACCACGCGCGGAAGGCGCGGACTCCGACAGTGTGCTGGAATCGCTCGGCTACAGCGCTGACGACATCGCACAGATGCGTCGCGACGGCTCAGTCACTTAGGCGATTTTTGCCAGACGTTCGTGCAACAACGCTTCGAGCTTGATCTGGTCAGCGACAAAACCGCGAATGCCCTCGGCCAGTTTTTCGGTCGCCATGGCTGATGCATTCATCTGCAATCGAAAGTCCGCTTCGTCGACGAAATCACAATCTGTGTAACCGTCGGTGTCGTCAGGAGACAGCTTGCGTTCTAACGTGCCAGTGTCTGCGGCGAGCTCATCAAGGAAGTTCGGTCCAATCGTCAAGCGATCACAACCCGCGAGCGCCTCAATTTCTCCGGCATTGCGAAAGCTCGCGCCCATGACAACCGTCTCGTAGCCACGTGCACGGAACAGGCGATAGATGTTGGTGACCGACAGGACGCCCGGATCTTCGTCTGCGTCGAAGTGATCGCGGCCTTCTGCTTTTTTGTACCAATCCAGAATCCGGCCGACAAAAGGCGAGATCAAGAACGCACCGGCTTTCGCCGCCGCGACGGCCTGGACATCGCAGAACATCAGCGTCAGATTGCAATTGATGCCTTCGGCTTCGAGCACACGTGCGGCTTCGATCCCTTCCCATGTCGATGCCAGTTTGATCAGCACACGGTCTTTGCCGAACCCGGCCTGCTCGTAAAGCGCAATGATTTCGCGTGCACGTTGGATAGAAGTATCACGGTCAAACGACAATCGCGCATCAACTTCGGTTGAGATTCTGCCCGGGATAATGCCGAGGATTTCTGTGCCGATAGCAACGGCGAAGCGATCGGCAAACTGTGCGACGCGAGTCTTGTCATCTGCGCCCTTGGGCACGGTTGCAGCGACGCTGTCGATCAACGCGTCGTACTGTGCCATGCCCGCTGCCTTGAGCAACAGCGACGGGTTTGTGGTTGCATCAACTGGCTTCAGGCGTGCAATCGCCTCGATGTCACCCGTATCTGCAACGACGTCAGTCATTGCGCGTAACTGATCCAATTTGTTCATTGTTGTCGGCCTTCGCTGAATGTCCCGCGCAGAGTGTAGACCTTTGCTGCATGACGACCAAGCGCAACCGGTTCGACTGTTACACTGCCCGCAGCGAAACACGACGAGGACACGTGGCATGTTGCGGATCGGATTGTTAGGAGCGTCAAAAATTGCTGTACCAGCAGTGATTGCGCCAGCCTCGAAGATGGCAGGTGTGACAGTGGTCGCCGTTGCTGCGCGTGATCTACAAAAAGCGAAGACTTACGCCGACACGCACAGTATTGCTGCGGTCTGCGCAGACTACGAAGCTTTGCTGGCTCGCGACGATGTTGATCTTGTTTACAACGGCTTGCCGCCCAGCGCACACGCGCCGTGGACAATCGCAGCGTTACGCGCAGGCAAAGCTGTCTTGTGCGAAAAACCGTTTTGCATGGATGCGGGCCAAGCCGCGCAAATGGTCGCAGCAGCAAGCGCATCTGGCCGTGCGTTAATCGAGGCGTATCACTACCGGTTTCACCCGATGTTCGAGCACCTGATGACTTTGCTCGCTGACAACGCCATCGGCGCGGTTCAAAACATCGATGCGCACTTTAATATTGGTATCCAGAACCCACCGGGCGAGCTGCGCTATGTGCCGACGTTGGGGGGTGGTGCCATGATGGACCTGGGTTGTTACCCGTTGCATTGGGTGCGCATGGTCGCAGGAAGTGAGCCCACAGTGCATGACGCAAAAGCGCGTTGGCATGACAGTGGCGTTGATGATGCTATGCGGGCGAGCCTGACATTTGCCGATGGGGTTTCTGCGAGCATCGCGTGCGACATGTCGGCATCGCTGCCCCATGAGATTGATGCGGCGCTCACGATTACTGGCTCGACAGGTCGCATTCATATCGACAATCCGATTGCGCCGCACAAAGGCTACACGTTCGAGCTGACCCAGGGCGGGCACTCACAGCAAGTGCGCCTGCCGGATGACAACCACACAACCTATTGGTATCAGTTGCAGCATGTGCTCGCTGTTTTGCATGGTGAGCGCCAACCTGTCACCGGCGGGGCGGACGCAGTCAATACGATGCGCGCTATCGATGCAATCTACGCGGCGGCAAGGGTTTGACGCGGCTTTGACGACACCGTGTCGTGTTTTGCGATCACGTTTCATCGGAGTACACTCGACCGGGTGATTTTTGCGGCTTGCATCACACAGGCCGGTTCAGCCTAGGGGAGGCGTCTTCATGATCGAATTCACACTTAACGGCACTGCTGTGCGCTCCGACAGCGCACCCGACACGCCGCTGCTTTGGGTCATCCGCGATGAGCTCAAACTCAAAGGTACGAAGTTTGGTTGCGGTATCGCCAAATGCGGCGCATGCACGGTGCACTTGGACGGCGTTGCGTTGCGTTCGTGTACGACACCGGTGAGCGCCGTTGCCGACGCATCGGTCACGACGATTGAGGGGCTGGATTCGCCGCAAGGGACAGCGCTCAAAAACGCGTGGGTCGAGGCGCAGGTACCACAGTGCGGTTACTGTCAGTCCGGTCAGATCATGCAGGCAGAAACGTTGCTACGCGACAACCCGACGCCCGATGACGCGGCTATCGTTGCCGCAATGAACGGCAACCTGTGTCGCTGCATGGCGTATCCACGTATCAAGAAGGCCATCAAGCGCGCTGCTGGCGAGACGGAGGCGTAATCATGGTCATGGCAAAAAGAATGCCGGCAATCAGCCGACGTACCTTCCTCGCACGCTCGGCGGGCGCAGGCCTTGTAATGGGAATGGGCGCGGTGTTGCCCGGTTGCAGTCGTGAAGAGGTCGTTGCCGATGTCGCGGGCACCGGTGCGAGCACATTGTTCTCGCCGTCCGTCTGGTTTGAGATCAGCGATCGAGGTGCGGTGTTGATCAACATCATGCGCGCCGAGATGGGCCAGCATGTCGGCACGGCGCTGGCACGCATCATCGCCGACGAACTTGGCGCCGATTGGGATGCTGTCAGCATCAAACATGTCGACACGGATCCGAAGTGGGGTTACATGGTCACGGGTGGTTCGTGGTCGGTGCACACCTCGTTCACGCAATTGTCGCAAGCTGGCGCTGCTGGCCGCACGGTCCTGATCGATGCGGGCGCGGCATTGCTGGGCGTTGATCCGGCAGACTGCTCGGCCGTCGGGGGTGTTGTGAGTGCAGGTGGCGAATCCATCAGCTTCGCGGACATCATTGCTAAAGGCGACGTGTCGCGTGTATTCACTGACGAAGAGATCGCTGCTATGCCGGTTAAGGCACCGGCGGATCGCGATTTGATTGGCAAGGCTACCGCTGCGTTGGATATCCCTGCCAAATCGAAAGGCGAGGCAACCTACGGCATTGATATCGAGATGCCGAACATGGTGTTTGCGCACCCGGTGTTGCCGCCGACGCGCTACAAAAGCGTCGTGAAGTCGGTCGACGATAGTGCGGCCAAATCCATCCCGGGTTATCTGCAGACACTGACCATCAATAACACCACTGGGTTTACGGACGGTTGGGTGCTCGTGATTGCCGAAAGCTTTCCGGCAGCGATGCAGGCCGCAGAGCAGGTCAGTGTTGAATGGGCAGGCGGTGAAACAGCCGATGTCAGCGAAGCAGACATCTTTGCGGCAGGTCAGGCGCTTGCAGATGATGCGAGCAGCGGCGTGCTGGTCGTTGATGATGGCGATGCGCCTGCGGCACGCGCGGCAGCCGCGGAAACGCTCACGTCGACCTATCGCACCGGCACGTTGTTACATTTCACGCTTGAGCCACAGAACGCCGTGGTGCACTACAAGAACGGTGAGTTCCACATTCATGCAGGCAACCAATGGCAATCATTGATCTTGCCTTATCTTGCTGCCGGGCTCGGCGTAGAAGAGAGCAAGATCGAGATCCATCAGTACTATCTTGGCGGTGGTTATGGTCGTCGTTTGATTGGCGATCAGATGATTCCGGCAGCGCTGGCATCTCGCGAGCTCAATCGCCCGGTCAAGTTGCTGATGCAACGCGCGCAAGACAGTCAATTCGATTGCGTGCGTTCGCCATCGGTGTCCCGCTTCGATGCGTCGTATGACGGCGATGGCGCGCTCACAGGTATCGAGCACGCGGCTGCCGCTGGCTGGCCGACCAAAACAATGGCGCCGGCGTTTTTGGCGCCTGCCGTTGCCGGCGAAGGCAAGTTTGATACGTTCTCGATCAGTGGCGCAGATCACTGGTACGACTTACCCGCGCATCGCGTGCGAGCGATCAATAACCCGTTAGCGCAAGAGACGTTCTTGCCGGGTTGGTGGCGCGCGGTAGGCCCCGGTTGGATCGGCTGGGGTGTCGAGTGTTTTATGGATGAGTTAGCCAACAAAGCAGGCGAAGATCCTGTCGCGTTCCGCCTCGCTCGCTTGACAGGTGCGGGCAAGAACGCGGGGAGTGCACCGAACGCCGTTGGCGGCGCAACGCGCATTGCGGCGGCGTTGAAAGACGTTGCCGAGCGCTCAGGCTGGGGTCGGGAGATGCCGCAAGGCGAAGCGCTCGGTGTCGCGGTGGCGCACGGTCAGGAACGCAACATGCCGACCTGGACTGCCTGTGTGGCACACGTCGCGGTCGACCCGGACAGCAAAGCGGTTAGCGTCAAGAAGATCTGGCAGAGCATCGATTGCGGCACGGTGGTACATCCGGACGGCGCGATGGCGCAAGCCGAGGGCGCCACATTGTGGGGACTGAGCGTCGCGTTGCATGAGGGCACGCAGTTTGTGAACGGCCACGTCGCCGACACCAATCTCGATACGTACTCGCCGCTGCGCATGGCCGACGTTCCCGAGCTAGATCTGAAGTTCATGCCGAGCGATGAATTCCCAAGCGGCTTGGGCGAGCCACCACTGATTGCCGTTGCACCGGCGATCGGCAACGCGGTGTATCGCGCGACCGGCACGCGGGCACGGGATTTGCCGATTCGACTGTGACGTTAGCGGATTCGTAAGACCTTTCACAAGGCCCCGGTTTGCCGGGCATTTTTCATGCGACGAGCCGAAATGTGCATGAAAGTGTATCGCTGGCGGATTTTCAGTGATACTCTAAATAAGAATCATTATTACTTAGATTTTCGTTTGGGAATGACATTATGAAACACATGTTCGCTGGCCTATCGGTCGTGCTCTTTTTGGCGTTGGCAGGTTGCGAAGGCGACGATGGATCGACTGGCCCGGCCGGCGCGGTAGGCGCGGCTGGCCCTGCAGGCCCTAGCGGCACCCCTTCGGCGGTCACGCGCGAAGACGCTGTTAAGACCAACGCGAACATCGCGTACGCTGTGTACAGCGACTCATACCTCACGGCGTTAGATTTACGCGCCGCAATTCAAGCACTCATTGATGCCCCGACGCAGGATAATTTCGACGCCGCCAAAGCCGCCTGGCTCGAATCTCGTGAGCCATATGGCCAATCTGAGGTTTACCGTTTTCGAGTTGGACCGATCGATGCCTTACTCGATAATGGCACGATCGGTCAGGAAGGTGACGGGCCCGAAGGCTCTATCAACGCGTGGCCGTTGGGCGAAAGTCTGATCGACTACGTCGCCGCAGCCGTCGACGGTGATGCGAATCCAGAAATACCCAATTCAACAGCTGGTATTGCCGGAAACATCATTGCAGATCAGACGATAGCGATTTCTACAGCCACAGTTCGCGATAACTCTGAGCTCGGCGGCGACGAGCGTAACGTCGCCAGTGGATACCACGCGATCGAGTTTCTGCTCTGGGGGCAAGACCTCAACGCCGACTTGTCTGGCATGGGTACGCGTGATGCAACAGGCGGACAACGTCCAGTCACTGACTATCAAACCGGCGGCGCGTGCACCAGCGGTATCGGCAATGGCCAGGCAGACGTAATCTGCGAGCGCCGCGGTCAGTATCTGTTGGCAGCGACCGACGTGTTGATCGAGGATCTCTTGCGTGTCGTTGATGCATGGAATCCTAACGGCACGAACAATCACTATGCAGCATTCGTTGCCGGTGGCGACGTATCGTTGGCGAAGATTCTTGAAGGCATGGGTCGACTTGGGTTTGGTGAGTTAGCTGGCGAGCGCATGAATATCGCATTGCTGACGAACAGCCAGGAGGACGAGCACTCATGTTTCTCTGACAACACACATAGAGATATCTTGCTTAACGCCAAAGGTATTCAGAATGCATTCCGTGGCGAGTATGTGCGTATCGATGGAGAAGTTTTGTCAGGTGCAGGGATTGACGATTTGTTGCTGGCGGAAGGTTTCGTTGAGTCTGCCAACGCGTATCGCGCAGCACTGGAAGACACGATGATTCGTATTAGCACGATTGATCAGGCTGCCAAAGCAGGCATGCCTTTTGACACGCAAATTCAAATGGGCATCACAGAGCCAAACGTGAGTGGTTCCATTCAGGCGTTATCGGCACAAACCGATGTTTTGGAGACTGTCATTACGGATCTGGGCGTTACGGTTGGCGATATTCGTCAGGATACTGAGGAAGAAATCTAGCTCCTCGCCAAGGAAATACAATGGAAAACATGCGCAAGTTACTGGGGCGCATGCTTCCCCTTACTCTCTCCACATTGTTGGTTTCAGCGTGCGGTGGGGGCGGTTCGGGTGGGGCTGGACCAGTAACTCAGACTCCCCCGCCGTCCCTGCCCCCTTCAGGTCCAATCATCCCAACGTTGACCGCTGCGGAACGGTTTTCGGGGGCTGACGCTGGTACTAGCCTCAACAATGATCAGGCGTTCAGTCAGAGTCCGCGAGCAATACAGCAGGACTTTTTTCAGGACGCGAATTTCAAGGGTGGCAATGCCATCTTTCGAAACGATCATGTCGGCCAGGGTCCTTTGATGAACGCCGCCACGTGTCAAGGCTGTCACATTCGTGATGGTAGAGGGCGTGTGCCTGTCGACACTAGCTCACCGTTCGACTCGATGTTCTTGCGAGTCGGGCTAGGTAACGATGCTGACAATAACGCGATCCCAGACGATCAGTACGGTACCCAATTGCAGACATTCGGTGTCGCGTCTTTCGAAGGAAATGACGTCAGCGCCGGTTTGGCGGTTTTTGGTGGTGGTGCGAGTGCGCCTATCGGCGAAGTCTTTGCGTTCATAGACTACGAAACGATCGTTGGGACATATACCGATGGCACAAGCTATGAGTTACGCAAGCCAACCTACAAAATTACAGATCTTAGTTACGGCGATTTTTCTGCTGGCGTGCAGATCTCGCCGAGGATAGCGCAGCAAATGATCGGCTTGGGCTTATTGGGCGCTATACCCGAGGCGGATCTGCTTGCGCTTGCTGATCCGAACGACGCTAATAACGACGGTATCAGCGGCAGAGCGAACCGCTCGTTCGACCCGACAACCGGTGTTGAGGCTATTGGCCGCTTCGGTCATAAGGCAACGTCTGCCAGTGTCTTGCAGCAGACGGCCGATGCCTATCGCGGTGACATAGGTGTTACCAATACGTTCGCCTCGGCCGAACCTTGCGCGGCCGCCCAGAGTAGCTGCATAAATGCAGCCGGTGTTGAGCCAGACCAGTTTCCAGGAAACGTAGATATCGCAGATCTTGAGCTTGCGTTAGTAGAGTTCTATGCGCGATTACTCGCTGTTCCTGATCGCCGCGGCTACGACGCACAGTCAGACTCTTGGGATCCATCGGTCGTAGCCGGGCGTACTGCATTTTTCGAATCTGGTTGCGGCGGTTGCCATACACAGTCTCATGAAACAGGCATTGCCGAAGGTAGCGTTCTGGGCGAGATCAATCTGAATGTTCTCGAACCCAATGCAGCGCCCATTGACGTGTTAAGCGACCAGACCATTTACCCGTATTCAGATTTGCTCTTGCACGATATGGGTGGCCAATGCGATGTAGTTGTTGCAGAGGACGCCGCGGGCAATGCGTGCCCTGCCGGTGAAAACTGCATCTGGGTTCTGCGCTGCGAGGGACTGGCTGATGGTCGCCCGGATCTTCTCGCTACTGGCACGGAATGGCGCACCGCGCCGCTCTGGGGTTTGGGCCTTGTTCAAACGGTGAACCCAAACGCAACCTTTCTCCACGATGGCCGTGCGCGCACGATTGAAGAGGCGGTACTGTGGCATGGTGGTGAAGCGCAAGCGTCGAAGCAGTCGTTTCTGGATATGAATAGTCAGCAACGCTCTGATTTGCTCGCATTTCTGGAATCGCTTTGAGTCAATTGATAACTGTCATCATCGTTGGCTTCGCTTGCCTGTTTCTGGTCAGTTGTCAGCGCGCGCCAGAGCATCTTCCAGCGCCGGGTGGCATTGCGACGATGAGCGCACTTGCGAATAGAACGTTTGTACTGCCATCACCAACTCTAGGGCGCGCTGAGCAACTGCGTTTCTGGACGGGGTTCGCGCTTTTCAGGGACCCTTGGGTACGCGCGCCCGCATCGACGACTGCTCGTGATGGCCTTGGCCCATTGTTTAATGCACGCTCGTGTATCGCGTGTCATTCGGGCGCAGGGCGCGGCAGCAGCATTATCGCGAGTCCGCAGTCTCCAGGAACTGTTTTTCGCGTTGATCCGGGCAGCAGTGCAGATCGCTGGGGCTCGCAGCTGCAGCCGCGCGCAACGTATGACATGCGAGGGGACGGGGTCAGAACACGAGGTTTCTTTGCAGCGGAACCGCAACCGCAGATTGAAGTGATCGTCAGTTCGAACGGCATGCGTCGCATCGGCGCAACGCTTGAGGGGCATTCTGATGTTGCGCTCTCGGTGCGGATAGCACCGTCTCTTGCCGGTGTTGGGTTGCTTAACGCGATCCCGGAAGCGTCCTTGATCTCCCTGTCAGACCCTGATGATCTCGATGACGATGGCATATCCGGCCGCGTACATCGGCTCGTCGATGGTGAGATCGGAAAATTTGGCTGGAAAGCGCAGCATGCGAGTGTCGCGACTCAGACTGCAGCGGCCTTTGTGCAGGACATAGGTATTACCAGCAGTATCGCGCCGCAAGAATCATGTTCGCTTCAGCAAACTGACTGTAGCTTGCAACCGTCCGGACGCGGGCCATCCGGGAATGCCGAAATTCCTGATGAGTTGTTTGCCTACATTGTCGATTTCGTCTCCGGCTTGCCAGTGCCGAACGCCAGACCGGTAACGCCGGAGATTGCAGCTGGCCAACGCCTATTCAAGCGTCTTCGCTGCAACGAGTGCCACACGCCATCGCATGCTATTCAGTACCAAGACCAGACCGATACGATTTGGCCTTACACGGATTTGCTACTGCACGATATGGGACAGCAGCTGGAAGATGGCGTTGTTGAGGGAGATGCCGAAAGCCGTGAGTGGCGTACGCCACCCCTGTGGGGGTTGGGTGTTGCCAGGACGATCAATGCAAATACAGGGCTAATGCACGACGGTCGGGCAAGAGACATACGAGAGGCCATCATGTGGCATGGAGGTGAAGCGGCGGTATCCGCTAGTGCCTTTTCCAAACTACCCGAAAACCAAAAAGATGCGCTTGCAGCTTTCGTGCTGGCGTTGTGACGAAGGAGATCACTCATGTTAATGACTAAACCCTTTCAGCGTACCGGATTGGTGTCTTTGGCGCTGTTTCTTTTCGCCTGTGGCGGCGGTGGTGGCGGTTCAAACAACCCACCGCCGGTAACCACCCCACCACCTAGCAGCGATCCTCTCGGTGCCGTTGGTACAGTTGCGGAGGAACAGGATCGATTGTTCGAATCGATCGGTTTAGGTGTAATCGCACCTAGCTATGAGGCAATGGCATCAGAGTCTCTAGGCTTCAAGACTGCGATAGAAAGTTATTGCGCGGATCCCGCAAGCGGAGATCTGATCGCTGTCCAGCAGAGTTGGCGTGACGCGATGCTGAGCTGGCAGCGTGCGTCGATCGTTCGGTTTGGGCCGGTCGAGGAGAATAATCGCCGCTTACGTATTCAGTTTTTTCCTGATTCCAACAATGCCGTGTTGAACAACGTTACTGCTGTGCTCAACGGCAGCGCTGCAATCGATGAGGCGTTGATTGCCTCGAGCCCGGTTGGCGCACAAGGGTTACCTGCGCTTGAGTATTTGTTGTTCGATCTTGGTGGTATTGATGATCCCGATGCCGGTCCGCGTCGATGCGATCTGGCCGTCGCGGTTGCTGCGAACTACAACACGATGGCAAATGAGCTGTCGACTGCATGGGATCCTGCTGGTCAGTTGCTTGCAGATTTCACCAGCGCAAGCGGTGTATACATGGATCGCAACGAGGTGCTTACGGATATCCTCGAAAGTCTCGCCCAGGACACTGAGTTTGTGGCTGACGAAAAAGTGACGCGTCCGCAGCAAACCGGTGCTATGACGACCGAATCATTCAGAGCAGAGCACTCGGTTGAAAACCTGATGGCAAATGTCAACGCGATCCGTGCTTTCCTTGATCGTGGTACGGCGGATACAGACTACGGTTTTCGAGACTACCTTGACCGCGCGCACGATAGCGGTGCGATTGCTGATCAATTGGATCAGCAGCTTGGCGATGCGGAGGCCGGTCTGGCGGCGCTGACGGCGACTCTCGAAGCGATTCTGCTCGGCACAGAAAATGGCGACATCGATACGATTAGG
>JBCBZK010000120.1:0-10839 GCA_039815365.1 Pseudomonadota bacterium
GCCAGCACAGTTTAGCCCATGATCAGCGCCGATGCGCTCGAGGTCATCGCAATCGTCTGTCCGAGCTGCGCATCGCACATACGCTAAAGTAGACGAAAATAACGATCATGATTGACGGGGAGAACATCAATGACGATATCGATGACAGCGCTATGGCTACCCATTTTGCTGAGCACCATTCTTGCGTGGATTGCGAGCATGCTGATTCACATGCTATTGAAGTACCACGACAAAGACTATCAACCCTTAAGCAACGAAGATGAGGTGTCCGCAGCCATCCGCAACGGCAACCCTGGCAAGGGCATCCATACCCTGCCGTTCTGCGTCGACATGAAAGCCATGGGCGACCCGGCTGTGCAAGCCAAGTTCGCGAAAGGCCCGGTAGCCATGTTGACGATTTTTGACAATGGCATGCCAAACATGGCGAAACTGGTGCCGCAGCAAATTCTGTTCTTCTTGTTCGGTATGACGCTTATCGGCTACGCCGCCAGCCTCGCGCTGCAACCAGGCACCGACTATCTTGTCGTGTTCCGCTTTGTGTCAACTGCTGCGTTTCTGACCTATGGCTGGGCGAACATTCCATTTTCAATCTGGTACGGACACCCGTGGGGTGTGACTGCACGCTTCATGGCCGATGCATTCATCTATGCGTTTCTGACTGCCGGCGTATTCGCCTGGTTGTGGCCTGGCGCCGCGTAGCGACGCGATTTCTGCTGCCTGTTTCAAGCAAGTACGCGCGTCACCACTAACGGTGACGACGCGTACTTGCTACCACGACTGACCGTAAATCAGCACGCGTGTGTCGGTCACGCCGCCAAGCCCTTGCTGCTCGCGCAACAACGACGAGCCCAATCGCGTCGCCACCGCTTCACTACCTGTATTGCCAGCGACGATAGCGTGAATGACTTGCTGCCATCCGAGTACGTCTTTCACATACTGTAACGATGCAAACCCGGCTTCGGTCGCAAAACCCTTGCCACAGTGCTCGCGTGCGATCGTCCAACCGATCTCAGGCTCAGGCCAACCTTCCGGAAACCACGGTCCGACGCGGCCAACCCAACAGCCAGACGCTTTCTCCTCGACCGAGAAAAAACCGTAACCCCGCAATTGCCAGTGCCCGATCACCATCGCCATGTTGCGCCACGCCAGCGCGCGGTCCAATGGCTTCCCACCCAAATAACGATTGGTCTCTGCATCAGCAAAACAGGCTGCCCACGCCTCGAAATCACGTTCGGCGTCAATCGGACGCAGGATCAGTCGATCTGTTTCGATGTGAGACTCTGTCATGGTCTGTGCGCGGCGTTTTTCGTGAACTGCAAAGCTACTCCCAGCTGCCGCCCAATGCGAGGTGCAAGTTGATCCACTCATCCAGTTGTTGGCGTTGGATCGTCACGAGCGCACTGTCGGCAGAAAAAGTGTTCGCCTGAATCTGCAGCACATCGAGTAAGTCAGTCTCACCTTCCTGATAACGAAGCTGTGCGACATCGAATGCGCGTTGCGTTTGCCGAGCCGCTTCGGCCAGTAGAGCTGTTCGTTCGGCAAGAACAGCGTTCTGATCCAGACTGTCTTCGACCTCTCGAAACGCGTTCAGCGCGGTTTGCGCGTATGTCGCAATCGCCAATTTCTGGCTCGCGGACGCTTCCGCGACTTGCGCCCGTCGCAGACCTGCGTCGAACAATGGCCCTAACAGATTAGCCGCGAGTTGCCATGTGCCATCTCCAAGATCCAATGCATCGGAGACAGAATCACCACCGGCATTCACGCCACCGGTCAGACTGATGGTCGGCAGTCTCGCGGCGCGGGCCGCATTGACGCTGCTGAATGCCGAGGCAATCGACAGTTCCGCAGCGATAATGTCAGGACGGCGTTCCAGCAAACTACTGGGCACGCCCGCGGCAGGCACGACGGGTAACGTCGGCAACACACTGTTGCCGCTGACGGCAGCACCGGGATAGCGGCCTAGCAACACTTCAAGTGCTCTCGCTGCCAGTCGCCGACTGCCAGCCGCGTCAATCAGCGCTGCCTCTGCGTTAGCGACGTTCGAGCGCGCGAGCGCTTCATCCAGCGCACTGCCCGCGCCTAATTCGCGTTGTGCTCTGACAATACGGTCTGTCTCACGAAGCGCTGCGACGTTGCGCTCGCTGACCTGTTCCTGCAGGCCAGCCTCGATCATCAGAAAGTACGTTTGTGCAACTGCCGCGGCCAGCGAGTACTGCGTGAACACGTAGTCCGCCTCGGCTGATGCAGCACTGTAGCCAGCAGCCTGTCGAGACGCGCGCACTCGCCCCCACACATCCACCTCCCATTGTGTCTGGAGGCCGGCAGAATAAGCACGCGTGCTACCACCATCAATCGGACCCGCCTGACTGGCATCCGCCACTGCGTTGAGCGTCGGAAACAACGCCGAGCGCGCTTGTCGCGCCAGCGCTAGAGCGCGTTCCACCGCGGCAGCAGCTGCCTGCAAGTCTCTGTTGTTGCGCTGTGCCTCGCGAACCAACTCGGACAATGCAGGATCACTGAGCGCGTCAATCCAGCCAACGGTGACATCACCGACTGTTTGCTGCGCGACTTGCCAATCAGCCGGCACTTCCGGTAACGAAGGCGCTGTTAACGATGGCAAATCAGGCTGCACCGCAAACGGCGCACAACCAGCTAGCGGCAGCAACAAAACTAACGCGTATTTCTTCATTCACTGCTCCCCACGGGTTGCGCCACTTCGTCTGATCCAATCCTGAACAACAATGCATAGAGCACCGGCGTTACCAATAACGTAATGACCGTCGCAAATGACAGCCCGGCAGCAATGACGACGGTCATAGATTGAAAGAACGCGTCAAAGAACAATGGCAACACACCAAGCACGGTCGTAAAAGCGCCCATCATCACGGGTCGCAATCTGCTGGCGGCTGACTCGACGAGCGCATCGAAACGCGGCATACCGCTCGCGATGAGTTCATCCGTCGAGTCCACAAGCACCAGGGAATTCTGGATGAGCAAACCTGACAAAGAGAGCAAACCGAGAATACCCATGAATTCAAAGGGCACACCCGTGAGCACCAACCCGTAGCTCACGCCAACGATCGCCAGCGGCACGATAGACCAGATAACAATGGGCTGGCGCAGCGCGTTGAACAGCACAACCACAACCAGAACCATTGCTAACAATCCAAGCGGAATTGTGCTCGCAAGACTACCTTGCGCATCGGCGGAATCACCGGCCTCGCCGCCCCAGGTAATGGTGTAGCCCGGCGGCAATTCGATCGCATCAATCTGCGGCTTCACGCGCGCCAACAAGTCATCGGCGAGCTCGCCTAACGCGGGGTCGCATTGCGCCTTGATCGTGAGCATGCGATCCGTGCGCAACAAACGCGCGTCGCGCCAGGTCAGCCCGGGACGATCGAGCACTTGCGTGAGCGGTACGGCCTGCCCTGACGATGGGCTGACGATCGGAATGGTCGCCACGTTCCAGGGATCCGTACGACCGCTGAGTGGTGTGCGTGACAAGATCGGTATCAGGTCGTCATTTTCACGATACGTACCGCGCTGGACGCCAACGAAATGCTCTTCGAGCGCCTCGGCAACATCCTTGCGTGAAATACCGGCGCGCTCGCCTTTGTTCGGCGAATACACAGGCGTCATCACAGGCACTGCCCGGCGCCAATCGTCCTTAACGAGAATGGCGCGACCGTCTGCATTCATGATCGCCTTGGCTTGATTTGCCAACGTGCGAAGCACAGCCGGATCCTGCCCGGAAAAACCGACGGAAATTTTGGATCCACCGCCCGGACCCATTTGGAATCGCCATGCTTTAGTTTGACCATCGGGAAAATTGTCGTCCGCATACTGTTGAATCTTTTCGATCAGCGGATTGTTCAGTGCGTAGTCGCTCGTCTTGATCAGCAGCTGACCGTAATTTTGCGTATTGGACTCGGACGAATAGACCAACATGTAGCGGAGCGCACCGGCGCCCACAAGCGTCTGTACGCTGGTCACGCCGTCCAGTGATTGTACGTAGCGCTCCATGCGTTGCATGTCTTCGCTCGTGCGTTCAATCGCCGTGCCTTGCGGCAAGTAATAATCAACGACGACTTGCGGCGATGTTGACGCCGGGAAAAACCCGACTTTGACAAACTGGAACATGTACAGCGCGGAGATAAACACGAGAACGGTTGCACCTAACGACAGCGCTTTTTGCCCAAGTAACGCACGAATGGTGTTCTTGTAGGCAACCATGAACTTGCTGTCCGCCGTATCTGTGGCGCCGTGATCCGCAGCTTGTTGCGGGAACAGGTGATAACACAGCAACGGCGTGATGGTGAAGGCGAACAACCAGCTAAGCCCCAAAGCAATCATGACGACCCAGAACAGCGAGTTAGTGAATTCCGCTGTATCGCCTGGGGCAAAACCGATCGGTGCGAACGCAATAATCCCAACCAGCGTGCCGCCTAGCAGCGGCCGCATATTCTGACGCGCGACTTCTGCCGCGACGGTCAGCTTGTCGCGCCCCTTGTTGACACCCACCAGAATGCCATCCGTAATCACGACGCCGTTGTCCACCAACATACCGAGAGAAATAATCAGCGCGCCTAATGAGATCCGGTGCATTGGAACGCCACCGATCCACATCAGCAATAGCGTCGCTGCCATCGTCAACAAGACGGTCAGCCCCATCACGATACCTGAGCGCAAACCCATGAAGACCAGCAGTGTCGCGAAGACGATGACCAGAGCAGCGATAACATTCCAAGCAAACGCCTGAATCGACTCCTCAACCACTTTGCCCTGATGATAGTGTTCGCTAATCTCGATACCGGCGGGCAATTCCCGCTTGAGCTGCGTAAGCTTGGCATCCACGGCCTCGCCGAGCTTGACGACGTTCGAGCCGGCAAGACTCGACACACCAATCCCCAACGCGCGCTCGCCATTGAATCGCACAAACTGCGTTGCCGGTTCTTGATAGGTGCGCACCACATCAGCGATATCGCCCAACCGCGTCACACTGCCCGACTCAGCGTCACCCACAAGGAGCCCCTGAATCGCGACCACCGAGTCGATGGAGCCCGTTGGAGAGATTTGGATCCGCGAGTCGCCGATTCGCATTTCGCCGGAAGCGGTTACCGTATTTTGCTGCGAGAGTTTGCTGTAGATCTGGTCCAGAGAAACGCCCAACGCGGCAGCACGCTGGCGCGACACTTCGACGTAAATAGCCTCGTCCTGCTCGCCGATGACGTTGACCTTTGCAACACCGCTAACAAGTAGGAGTTCACGTCGCAGAAATTTGGCAATCTCCGACAGCTCGGCGTAGCTATAACCGTCACCGGTAAGCATGTAATAGATGCCATACACGTCACCAAAATCATCATTGACAACACTGGCGCCGGCGCCGGGCGGCAACTGGGTCTGAGCGTCCGCAACGGCATTACGGATCTTCGTCCAAACCACCTGTAAGTCAGAACGCGTTTTCGAGTATTCGAAGCGAACTTCAACACTGAGCTCGGACAACCCTGCAGTGGACACAGAATCAATCGACTTTACTTCAGTCAGTTGCTGCAACGCCGTCTCTACAGGCTCGGTGACTTCATTCATCACCTCGGCAGGACTGGCGCCGGGGTATCGTGTAAACACCTTCGCGATACGGATCGTAAACTCCGGATCTTCAAAACGTGACATCTTCTGATAGGCCTGCCAGCCGCCTACGAGGAAAATCAGTGCGGCGATGCCGCATAGCAGCGGATTCTTGATCGACCATTCGGCGAGATTCATCGCAAGTTACTCGGCAGACCAGGCACGTACCTTGGTGCCCTCGCTCAAGAACGCAACGCCAGCCGCGACAATCGTCTCGCCGCCGTTCAGACCGCTTGTGACCGTCGCATTTTTCGCAACCTCGGGCCCGACTTGAACTTCGCGTTTTGCAATCACCATGGTCTCGGTATCAACGACCCAGACGAAACGTTGATCGCCTTCGGCAAGAATCGCCGCGAGCGGCACACCGATGCCTTTGGCAACGATGTCGTCCGACCCACTAAACAAGAATGTCGTTCTGACCGTTGCTGTCATGCCGGGCAATATCAGCAAGCCCTCCGGCGGAATGAACGTGAAGCTAATTTCATAAGTTTGCGTGTTCGGATCTGCCACGCCGGACGCTTCGCGAAACTGAGCCTGAATGGTCTGGTCAGGCGCTGCGTCCAGTACAACAACGGATTCAACCGGCTGCAGTTGCGGAATCCTCGCAATGATCGTGCCGGGAATATTAATGAGCGCCTCAGTTTCGCTGCTTTGCAGCGTCGCGATAGCCTCTTTTGCCTGCACATTTTGATACTGCTCAATCGATACCTGCGAGATAGCGCCAGCGAACGGCGCGCGAATGACGGTATCGCCAAGTGCTTGTTGTGCCTGCGACAAAGCAACGGCTGCAACATCGCGCTGGGTTTTTCTGGATTCGACCGTACTGCGCGAAATCGCGTCTTGTTCTGCCAGGCGCACCGCGCGCTGGTATTCAGATTCCGCGTTATCGAGTTCAGCTTGTGCACTCGCTAACGAATTACGCGCATTGCGTTGATCCAGTCGGGCGATAACGGCGCCTTTCTCAACGTCCTGGCTCTCAAAAACATTCAGCTCGACAACCTCACCAGCAACCTGGAAGGTCAATTCCGCGGATTGAGCCGCTCGAATCACTGCGGGGAACGACACGTCGCGGCGGCTGGTTGCCTGTTCAACGGTCAACAGCTTCGCCGGTCTGACACTGGCCGCTACGGGAGTTTCGTCTTCGCCAGCGCACGCAGCGACCAACAGTCCGATCATCGCGATCACAGCTCTCTTTGACGCGCCCATAGGAATTTCCTGATTGTTGTAGATCGGCGTTAATTGTGCGGCGCGAATGCGACAACAACAAGTCGATCCGGCGGGTTTCGGTGCTTCTGTGCTTCTGTGCTTCTGAGCCCAAGTTTCAATCTTTTTTGAGACACTTTGTAAAAATCGGGCGGTGTACGCATCTAACTTCATAACACCCCGGCCGGAGCGCCTGCATTGAAACCGTCTTTCGAACAGATACTGGAATCGAATCGCGCGCGCCTTGTGCGGGTAGCCCGCCAGTATGCCGGGCCGAATGACTGGCAGGACCTGCTGCAGGATATGACGCTGAAGATCTGGCAAGGACTGGACAGCTTCGATGGTCGCGCCGACCTCGGCACGTGGATTTTTAGGGTGGCGTTGAATACCGCGCTGGCATTCGCTCGTAAGCGCAAAATTCAGACGACACCCGTGACTGACAGCGACCTTGGCAGCAAGCACGGTGGCGACCCGCTGCACGTCCTTGAGGCATTCCTGCAGTCACTCGATCCGATGAACAGAGCCATGCTCCTCATGGAGCTCGAGGGCTTGTCACGCGAAGAGATTGCCGACGTTCTGGGTGTCAGCTCAGGCGCGATCAACGTTCGGATGACGCGACTCAAAGCGCGTTTTACCGAACAGTTTGTGGAGACAGCACAATGAACTGGGACGATATGAAAAACACTTGGCAGATGTCAGACGCGCCGCAAACGCTGACGATCAAGCAACTCAGCCCAACGTCGCTTGAAAAACTGTGGACAAAGATATCCCGGCGCGATCGGTTGGAGACCATTGCGTCGGTTGCGATGATTCCGGTCTTCGGGTTCGCGACCTGGCAGGCCTTCAGCGAAGGGCAATGGTCAACCGCGATATTTGCGCTATTGATCACTGCTGCCGTGATCTGGATTCCGTTCAAGCTACGCGCAACGCGCAAGCTAAGACCGGCACCTGATCCGCAACAAAACGTCTTGGCGTTCCTGCGCGCCGAGCTTGCAGCGGTGCAAGCGCAAGCCCGGCTGGCACGCGCTGCATGGCTTTGGTATGTCGCACCGATTGCTGTCGGCGTGATCGGTTTCTACACCAGCGTCGCCGGATGGAATGCCGACAGCCTGGGCTATGCTGTCATCGTGGTCGTGGTTGGTATCGCGATCCATGCGCTGAATGCCTACGGCGCCGCACCAAAATTCGATGCATCAGCACGAGAACTTGAAGAACAGATTCGACACATTGAGGATACACCGTCATGAACATGCGCAATTTTGACTTCCGCCTTCTGGCAGCCGCTGCGCTGCTGAGCTTCACCATGCCATCGGCACATGCCTCGGAGTCCACAATGGCAGATTGGGTAGAACAACAAGATACACAGCGGGAAAACCTTGCGATCGTTGCTATGACTATCGACGGGGATAACGTCTCGCATGTCGCAAAGGGTGTTTCCACACCAGGCGGCGAAATGCCCGACGAGATGACCCAGTTTCAGATTGGTTCGATCACCAAGGCGATGACAAATTTGCTTCTGGCCGAGATGGTGGCGGCTGACAAAGTACGTTACGACACAACTGTTGCAGAGATTCTCGGCAAAGACTTCGCACCAAAAAATGCCGCAGTCTCCAAGATCACACTGCAAGCGCTCGCGACGCACTCAAGCGGACTGCCGCGACTGCCTGCGAACCTTGCAGTGAGCGATCCGCTGGACCCTTACAAGGGTTACGACAACGACAAACTGATCGAAGGACTTGCAACGGCGCGCATGTTGCAACCGCTCGGCAATCATTATGCGTACTCCAACTTCGGTGTCGGCTTGCTTGGCTACCTGCTCGGCGAGGTGCATGGCGAGGGTTATGCGACCGCGATGCAGCAGTATGTATTGGAACCACTCGGCCTCAAGCATACCGGCACTTTTGATACGGATAACCAGGCTGCCGGTTTTAGCGGCGGCGACGTTGTACCCGCGTGGGACATGACCGACTCACTCGCCGGCGCCGGCGCGTTATGGGGCTCAACGGCGGATTTCGAGCGCATCGCTCGCGTATTGCTCGGCGACACCCCGTCCGCGCTGAAACACGCACTCGCGGATGATTTGGCAGTCGCGGTCAAAGGCGGCGACGGTTATGACGTCACGCGCGTCTGGCACGTCGCCTATGACGGCGAACAGCCTGTGTATTGGCACAACGGTGGCACCGGTGGGTTCTCCAGTTTCTTTGGCTTCCGACTAGATACTCATCAAGCCATTGCGATTTTCGTTAGCGGAGATTCTGACCCAACAGAGGGCGGGCTCGCAGCGCTCAATGCGCAGCCAGCGCCGGTGGCCAGCGGCACAGTAGATGCTCAGGCACTAGGCCAATACACGCTCACGCCGCAATTCGGCATCGGTATTGTGGAACAGGATGGGCAGCTGATCGCAACGCCTACGGGACAACCGCCGTACGCATTGTCACCTGTTAAAGATGACTGGTATGCGCTGAACAACGTCGACGCGAGTATTCATTTTGTGCGCGAGGACGACCAGATTACCGGTCTCGAGTTAGCTCAGGGCGGCGTACTGCAGCCAGCACAGAAGACCGCCGACACTGCTGCCAGTCTTTCGGTAGAGGTTGTCGAGCTGTCCACTGAGACGCTTGCGCAGTACACCGGTGAGTTCGCTCTCGGCCCTGGCGCTACGTTCACTATTCGCCCACGCGATGGTGGTTTGGAAGCAAAACTAACCGGTCAGGCGTTTTACCCCATTTTTGCCAAGGGTGACGACGTGTTTTTCTATAAGATAGTCGCTGCAGAGCTACATTTTCAGCGCGATGACGCTGGAGTAATCAACGCCCTGGTACTGCATCAGGGCGGCATGGAACAACGCGCGGAGAAACAATGAGTGGATTGCTTGCATTACTGGACGATGTCGCGGCGATAGCGAAAGTCGCTGCTGCATCGGTAGATGATGTCATCGGTCAGGCGGCCAAGGCGGGTGCGAAAGCCGCAGGCGCCGTCATCGACGACGCGGCGGTAACGCCGAAGTATGTGCAAGGTTTTGAGGCCAGCCGCGAACTTCCGATTGTCGGGCGGATCGCTGCAGGCTCGATCAAAAACAAATTACTCATTCTTCTGCCCGTTGGTTTGCTGCTCTCGGTATTTGCACCATGGATGATTAATCCACTGTTAATGCTGGGCGGCGGCTATTTGTGCTTTGAGGGCGCCGAGAAAGTATTCCATGCGCTGTTCCCGCACGGCGACCCTCACGTTGAGGCAGACCTCGACACCGGCGACCCGGCGCACCTCGAAGAAACACGCGTTGCGGGCGCGATCAAAACCGACTTCATTCTGTCCGCAGAGATCATGACCATCGCGCTTGCCGCTATCCCGAGCGACAGCATCATCATGCGCGGCGTGACCCTTGCGATCGTTGCCATCGGCATTACGGTTGCCGTGTATGGCAGCGTGGCGCTGATCGTCAAAGCCGACGATCTTGGCTTACTGATGAGCCAAAGCGGTCGCCTCGCCGCTACGCGCAGCATCGGTCGCGGCATCGTCAAAGGCATGCCAGGCTTCCTGAAAGCCCTCACCATCGTCGGCACCGGCGCCATGCTCTGGGTTGGTGGCTCCATCATCGTCCATGGGCTTGAAGGCATGGGTTTCAGCTGGCTTGGCCACATCATCCATGACATCGCCGAAGCCGCCGGTCATGCTGTCTCAACGGCCTCCGGACTCGTTGCATGGACTACCAAAGCTACGCTTGACGGCATCTTCGGTCTTGCTATCGGGTTCATTCTCATCCCGATCACTACCCGCATCCTTGTGCCTTTGTACAACGCTTTGCCTGTTCGCAAGAAGGCTGCGTAACCGTAGGAGCGTGCTTTTCCGAGAGCAACGGCGATTCCTTCTATTACTCCATGGCTCGCTTTGCTGGGCGTTAGGGGGGGAATAGGGGCAGGGCATGCCCGTCTCAATCGGCGTCGCACTCTCGCGGGGGGGTGCGCTGAACGTAGAACAGACACCACCGCAAGAGTACGAGGTAGAGGGCAC
>JBCBZK010000081.1:0-15703 GCA_039815365.1 Pseudomonadota bacterium
CATACCGGGGTAGATGTAGAGCTCTTTTCTGCCACCATCGATTTCTGTCGGCGAAAAATTTGGTGCGCCGATGATCTCGGCTGACCGTTCCGGGTTATTAGAGCCATTCTGGCGACCGGAAAAGACGGCGACGCGGCCGTCTGCCAAAGTCACCGGCGTCGGATACCATCGGCCCCGTCGTAGTTCTTCGTCAGCCTTGGTCCACTGCTCTGCGTCCGGGTCGTAAAAGTAAATCGCCGGGTTGCCGCGCGCATCACCCTCGCTGCGCCCGCCAGCTCCGCCGACAACCAGCAGTCGTCCGTCTTCAAGGTTGGTGTGGTGGGCGCAAAACAAATCAATCGTGCGTTCGTTACTCCACCTTGGTACGGGGCCGGGCGGAGATTCGTTCGAGCCACCGATATCGAAATCTGACAGAAACCACCTGCCTTGAACTCCCTCAAGTTCAGTATCACCCTCGGAGAATGATGTCGCGTCCCACGTCCATGACCGATAGAGATATCCGGAGCTCTCGACGCGACCAGACCAGAGAATCACCCGACCGGACTTCAGTAAGGCCGCATGGACGCCATAGCAACCACGTTCATCTCCTACCGTCCTCAGATCACCCGGAGATCTAACTACGCCAAGCCATTTACCCTTGATGCTCTCATCCATGACATACCCACCGTGAAGTGTTTCGTACACTTAGTAACTGTCATGAAGCAGTGATATGTACCACCGGGTCGTTTCTGACGACTCCAGCAATTTTAGCCTTGAGCTCGATTTTTCCCTCTAGATGTCTCGTCCCACGATGTCGGGGTGTCTGCGCTCGCGAGAATTTGTAAGACAGTAATTGACTGATTTTTTCGAAATTTCACTACATTTAGCGAATTTTTAGGATATTTTACGGACTTTTCGTACACTTATCCGCCGCATCGATAGTGCCAAGACAGAGTCCCTGGCCTCATAACGCGCTTGCGGTAAAAACCGGGCCGACGTCTGCCGCTGGTGAGATTGCACAAGCTGCAACGAACAAATTCACGGCACCTCGACTATCGCCGGCCCGGCCGCGATAAGCGCATCATAGCTATCCAGCGCGCCACTGCGACGCGCGATCTCCCGCTGTTCGCGTTTGCTCTGGACCATACGTTCGAGCAGCGCCTGAAAACGCGGCGCGTCGCGAAGGGATGCGAAGAACGGATCGATGGCGAGGATAAAGTCAGCCCGAACCCCCAGCTCATAGGCGCGCTCAAGTTCGCGCAATGCCGCTTCACGGTCGCCGCGATAGGCGTGAATCGACGCGGCATCGAGCGCCCGGCCCTGCAGCGTGCTGCCGTTTGCGACGGCCACTTCGGCGGCTTTCAGGGCTGCGTCAAACGCCCGATCGGCGGCGGCAGCGTCGCCTTGTTCAGCGAGCGCGAAACCCGCAAGGATCCCCAGACTTCGTTGTGTATAGTGGTTGAGGACCCAGGCTCCTGGTGCGTCCCGCCCTCGTGCCACCAACTCGTCGCTGACCTCTTCGGTATGACCGGTCAAGAACAGCAACTGCACCGCCATCCGTCTTGCTTCGTGGCTATCCGGATATTTCTCGAGCATTTGTCGGGCGATCGAAGCTGCCGCGTCAAGATTTCCTTTCGCCAGTTCAAGCTCTGCGTTCGCGGAAGTCAGACGGTGAAAATCCATCCCCTCGTCCCTAGCCAACTGCAGCCAGGCAGTCGATCGCGGCATGTCGTCGAGAAAAATAAGCGGCATAAAAGCGTGCCAGCGCGCAACAGGACTGGTGGGGTCCTGACGCACAGCCTGAAAAGCCAATCCCAGGCCTTCGGCCGGCATTCCCTGTGTTGCGAAGTAAAACGACCCATCAGTCAAAACATAGCGTTCATTGGGATCGAGTTCGTAGGCACGTGCGTAAGCGACCCCAGCTTCATTGGGTCTTTCCAGCCCTTCTAAAGCCGCAGCGAGAGCGAAGTGGCCGATCGCAAGCTCCGGATCCTGATTGATGACTTCAAGCGCAAGAGACTCGGCCAGATTAATTTCCGACGGATCGCCACTGATTCGAAAACTCCAGGTATGAAGCCAGGAGAGTCGCGCTCTAGCCTCCGCGAATTCCGGATCCAGATTGAGCGCTTGTTCCAACAGCTCGGTGGCCTCCAGGTTGTCCGCCGGATCGTTACCCGCGAGGCTCTGTTGTTTCAGGTACAACTGGTAGGCTCGAATGTCGTTGGTGACAGGCTCTTCAATCCGCCGGCGCTCGCCGCTGGTCAGCTGTGCTCGCAGAGCGTCGCCAATGGCCAGGGCGACGTCCGTTTGAATCTGGAAGATGTCGATCAGTTCTCGATCGAAGTTTTGCGACCAGAGATGGCGTTGCGAGTCGACCTCGATGAGCTGTGCGGTAACGCGCACCTGCTCGCCAGCCATGCGCACGCTGCCTTCGAGCACGGTGCCGGCGCCCAGCACTCTGGCGATATCCTGAAGGCTGCCGCCTGACCGCACGGCCCTTTCAACGGCAACACGCGACAGCACCGTAAGGTCGCCGATGCGCGCCAGTTGGCCAGTGATTTCTTCGGTAATCCCAGCGGCGAAATACGCGTCTTCCGCTTTCGGCGAGTAGTTATCAAACGGTAGTACGGCGATGGTAAGCAATTGCTCAGCGACGTTGTCGGCTATCGCGCGAGACGGTTCAGGTTGCGTCGCAGATGATCCACTCTGTTCGCTCTGCTGCGTCATTGTCAGGCGCAAGCCGACACCGCCCAGCAATAACAGAGCACCCAGCAAGAGCAACTCCATTCCGCCCACCCGCTGCCGCCCTTTTTCCCCGTGATACCACGCAACGACCAAGGTGGCGGCGAAGCCAATCAGCAGTGCCACGTCCAACAAACGTGACATCAGATCCGTCATCCCCCAACGCGACCCAACGGTGTCGATCACCTGCAACACCAGCCAAGCGCCAGCGGCGTAGGCGATCGCCCACTGCGCCATCTTGCGATCGCGCAGGTGTGTCAGCAGGCGGCGCAAGGCGGGTTCGGTTGGTGTTTCAGGTGCCACGGCGGCGCCAGGGGGATCGGCAGGTTGAATTCATGGGTGACCAATATACCGCAACTGAGAATCCATATTGCCGGGTCCAGCTTGAATTGAACGACAAGCTCAAGTTCGCGCGCGGACAGCAGCCTGTAGAGACTGTCGACCGCTGAGGTTTCCGTATCCTGCTCCGGCTTCGGTATCCCCTGCGGGGTATATTTTCATTCCATACCCCACAGGGCATAGAAAACCTACGCTACCGAATGAGCCACTGCGTCAGGCAACACGCCCTACAAACTCATCCCCACCCGAAATCCGATATTGGCAAATGCCTGCGACCCGTCCCACGCGCCGCGGTAGGCTAATGCCGCTCAGCTACGCAGTACACCTTGGTTTCGAGCCCTGTCTGGCAGGCACACTGGTTTGTGATTTTCACGTTACGCCCCATCGACCAACGGTACCAGACGCGAACGCGCTTCCGGTTTATCAATGCAGTGCTGAATCGCCTGCGACAGATACACCGCATCAGTGCCAAACCGAGGCGGGTTGATCATCAGTATGCCGCCGAAATTGGCTTGCGAGCGTTGAAATCGTTCGAGCAGTTTTTTTGTCTGTCGCGCGTTCGTCTGTTCGCGGTCAAAAGACACCGATGCGATGACGCGATCGACAAAGGGCGTATCGATCACCAGAAAGTCTTGGCCACTAACGTTCCATCCGGACACCGCCATACCGTCCCAGTCAATGCGGTACTGGGAATCGCGATGACGCACGCGCAGCCCTTGCGGTTCAAATTGCAGTGATAGCGGCAGTGCACTGTTCGTCCTCGCGAAGACTATCGCCGCCAATCCGGATAACGCAATCAGTACGCTCAGCCATGGAAACAACGGGTTGATTTGCCCGCCACCCCAGACACCGAGCAGTCCGACGATGAGCAGGCTAGCGCCCAGAATATCTGTTCGCCAAAACGTTACGCCCAGAGTGGTTTGGCCGTTGACCTCGACCGATTGCAGCCCATCCAGAATCAACCGGCGCCGCCTTTTCTTAACGATATCGTTGAGCGCGACCGCCGCGCACAAACCAAAAAATGAACCGCCCGCTAACGCGCTGGGGAGCGCCTCTGGTGTCTTGATTGCCATCATGAAAGAAGCAAGCACGAAGAGCGAACTGACGATTAACGTGAACCACATAGCCCAATGATAGCCGATCTCGAAAACACAACGCCGTCGTTTCCGCTACTACTTAAGCCCAGTAATTGTCTCGAGCGATATGCGGCCATCAAACACCAGATCGTAGTTGATGTTCTGCATCATTGTGAACGTCGACATATTCGCGGCGAAGATTCCCTGGAATAGCGAATTCATCACTTGCGTGTAAGCCACGTGATAGAACACGAGTTGCTGATCGAACGGTGCTGACGCGAGTTCGGTGCGATACTGTTCAGGTATATCGGTCGGTTTCGCAATCACACCTGTCGCCGACAATGCCGCGGCAATACCGCCCCACTCAACATAGGTTTGCTTGTAGACCTCGATTAACAGAACGGAGAAAGCGTCGGCGCCTTTGCCCTGAAAGATTTGTGCAAACACGACAGAGCTCTTGCCGTTCCGTGTCGATGTGCCTAGAGCGACAAAGTTCGGGCTGCCAACAAGCTGGCGTGCGATTTGCGTTTCAACAATTTTCGAGAATCGCGATTTCTTGATGCCCAGTTTTCGGACTGCCAATTCAAGTGCAGCACGAGGTCCTTTCTCCGTCGGTGAAATGTTTGCGAAACGCTGGGCGCGAGGCGCCGCAGAGTCGTCTTTTCGAGCCACGTATTCGGTGTCTGACACATAGTGCCAACCCTCCCATCGTGGATTGTCTTTCGATGTTCTCTGTGGGGCAGGGTAGCGCGCGCCTGTGCGCGCTTTGTTTCGTGTGTCTTTGTCTTTGCTCGCGACCGTGGCAGGGCGCTCTTTCGTGATGCTATTCGCGCCCCATGTGCCGCGCGCGAGTTTTTGAGCGCGCGCGCGATCAAAATCATCGATCGGCATCAAAACCATCACCAGAATTTCTTCGCCCGGACGTCCTTGCCAGGTCGCAACAAACGTCACGTCGTCGCCATCTTCAGTGTAGGCCGAGCCTTGGACCATCGGGTAGCGCGGATTGTCATCAATCGTATCGGTCGTCTCTGGCATACCAAGGTTCATGATGTAGATGGCTGAATCCAGGCGGTCCCGTGCATTGTCCGAGCGTAGCGCTGGGTCCGTTTGGTTAAGCGCCTGCAATGCCTCGAGCGAAGCGATTCGAACTTCTTCGCCCGCGGCACTCCGGTATGTCTCAATGGCGTCATCGGTATCAGCGACTGGTTGAAAACCGTCGGGCGCTGCGTGCCCCTTGTCAGCGCAACCTAAGGTCAGAAACGCTACTGCGCCGAGTGTGATCAAGGAAATCGGTAGTTTGAGTGTCATAGCAATCGCTCTGATGTTTGTGCCGGCAATTTCATCGCAGCATAACGCAGGCAAATGACGCTTTAGTGGCACGAGCACAAGTCACGTAAGTGCGCCGCGCTAAAGCGACGGCATTAACCGCCGCTAAGAACTCTACGATGACCAGAAATGCGTATTTGGTGTGATCTCGAGTATCTCCTCAAGCTTTAATAGCACGGCGAGAGTCCAGCCTGTGGCCGCAAGCGACCGGCAGGCTGACGAGCGCCCGGATAGCGCTACATCAACGAACGCAGAAGCGGTCTCCGATACGCAGAAGACTCCCTCGCGGAGCGCCGCAACAGACGCCATAAGCGAGGCAGAACAGCAACAGATTCGTGAGTTACAGGCGCGTGATCGAGAGGTGCGCGCTCATGAGCAAGCGCATCTCGCCGCCGCCGGTCAGTACGCCAAGGGCGGTATCCAATACGACTTTGATCGTGGGCCGGATGGCCGCTTGTACGCCGTCGGTGGTCAGGTATCGGTTGATACCTCTGAAATCGCTGGAGACCCGCAAGCGACGCTGCTGAAAGCGCAAACGCTGCAGCGTGCCGCACTCGCACCTGCGGAGCCGTCTTCGCAAGATCGCGCCGTTGCCGCTGAAATGGTCGCAATGGCAGCAGAGGCGCGGCAGGATATTAGCACCCAGCGCAGTGAGAAGGCGGCCGCGGCAGCTGAATCAACAGCGTCAGCGTCGGAAGGTTCGCCCGACCAGAAAAGCGTCATCGAAAACGGGCTCGGCCAAGCAGAATCGGCAATCGACGTTTCAACAGAACAAGGCGACGAGCTGGCGAGCACGCCACTGAGTTGCCCTGCGTGCGGCGGCGCGCATTCTGCTGCGTCGCATGACGGCATGACCGCTTACACGGCAACGCCAGCAGGTGCATCGATCACCACAGCGATCAAAGTCTAGCGACGTTAGAAGGCGCGCGACTCGTGTTGGCGGCTCTGTCATTCACCATCGACTACCGCTTGATAGACAGCCGCTTGCTCACCATCGTCAATGGCTTCGTAGTATGTGACCAACGAGCGCGCGGTATCTTTGAAGCCCCAATGATTCGGCTGGTTGGCCGATAGATCCTGAAACAGTGGCACAAGTGTTTCTTGTGCGTTTTCCAGCTGTCCGGCGCCGAGCTGGGCCTGTCCGCGAATCAGGCGCGTCGTGTACGTTAAGCCGTGGTGGTCGCCGAGTGATGCGATACAAATGTCGTATGCCCTGTCAGACTCGAGCAACGCCTCGTCATGGCGCTCCATCGTATTCAGCATCATGGCGTAACTTACGCGTGACGAGGCAACGTGAGGATGGTCCGACCCAACCGCCGTACTGAAAATTTGTATCGCCTCAAGAAACAGGGGTTCGGCAACTGCGAAATTCTTTTGTCCGTTTTCGAGTCGAGCGAGTTTACGCAAGCTATAGGCGGTATCGAAGCTGACTGGCCCGCTCGTTCGCCGCGCATGCTCAACTGCACGTTGCAGCCAGTCACGCGCCTCAGCGGGTCGCTGTGTCGACTGATAGAAACCTCCGATGTTTGTCATGGCTGTCGAAAGTTGCGGGCTGTCCTGGCCAAACAGTTCAACGTAGCTGTCGTAGGATTCGAGAAAAAGCGGTTCTGCCTCGTCCGGCCTTCCCAGCTTCTTCAGCATATTCGCAAGGTTGAATTGAAACACGGGCAAGTCAGGATTGCTTGTATCGCCAGAGTTTATAATGTCTTGAATCGTCGCCCGCATGAGCGGTTCTGCTAGCGCCGAGTCGCCGCGCAAGTCGAGCAATTGCGCCAGATGCGCTCTTGCTGTTTGGTAGGTATCGCTCGCCGTTTCGTCAAGCTGTTCGCCCTCTGCCATGATTATTTCAAAGTCTTTTTGTGCCGCCTCGTAGTCGCCTTCCAGAACACTCAGGTAGGCAGGTTCGAGCACGAATCGATAGCGTTCCATCGGCGCGATTTCGGTGAGCATCTGTGCATGAGCGCGCGCGTTCGCGTAGTGTTCGCTTGCCGCTGGGTAATCGTCTTGCGCGCGCAGTGCGTTACCCAGGCCTAGCTCTGCGTAAGCCAGTTTTTGTGTATCGTTCATCGACGTGTATATCGGAATGACCGCCTCATACTGCTCTTCGGCAGATGCGTCCAGTCTAAGCTTGTAGAAGACGTCAGCGATTTGCAGGCCAAGGTCCGCGCGAATCTGTGGCTGATCACCAAAGTCGGTGTCCAGCCGCGCCGCGCCAATATCAAGAATCTCTTTTGCCGTCACGGTCGTGCCGAGTTTGTCGGCAGGTACCTCAAACACGTCGGTCAGGAATTGCAGCATCGTGTCAGACCGCGTTGCGGCGGCTTGCGCAAGATCACGTTCGGTGCTGACAGTTTTGGTGTGGTAGGTCGTCGCACCAATCGCCGATGATACGAGCAACAAACTGATACCCGCAGCAACGCGGTGACGTCGCATGAACTTGCGCGTCAGATATCCAAGCGTGCGTCCGCGCGCGCTAACGGGTTGCCCGGTAAGATAACGATCAAGGTCTTCCGACAACGCCTGCACGCTGGCGTAGCGCTCGTCTGACTGTTTACGCAGTGCCGTCATGACGATTGCATCGATGTCGCCGCGCAACGCAGCTGATTCGACAGTAAAGGTGTTTTGAACCGGGTTGAAGTCCGTTTCTATGAGCGCGCTCGCACTCGGTTGCGCCGGGTCTGTGTCACAAATGACGGACTCGCGTTCACTGGCCCGCATCCCAGCGGTCGAATACGGCCTGCGACCGACCAACAATTCGTACAGCAGGATACCCAGCGAATAAACGTCACTGCGCGTCGTAATCGGTTCACCAAGCACTTGCTCCGGGCTTGCGTAATCTGGTGTCATGGCGCGTTGTGCAAACTCGGTGACGGTACCGTCGCTGTCGGCTGGATCAATCGGTTTCGCGATGCCGAAATCGAGTAGCTTGGGTTGTCCGTCGTGCGTGACAAGAATGTTGGACGGCTTGATATCCCGATGCACAACGAGGTTGCTGTGCGCGCAGTCAACGGCGGCGCAGACTTTACGAAACAGCGCGATGCGCTCCCGCAATGTTAATGCGTTGTTTCGGCAATAGGCGTCGATCGCGAGCCCGTCAATGTACTCCATGACAAGATAGGCGGCGCCATCACTCGTACTGCCGCCGTCTAGGACTCGTGCGATGCCCGGGTGGTTCAGACGCGCAAGAATGCGTCTCTCTGTATCGAACCGTCGTGCATCTTCATCACTGCGAAAACCCGAACGCATCAGTTTGATCGCAACCTGTTGTTCGAAAGTGCCGTCAGCGCGCTCGGCAAGAAACACATCGCCCATACCGCCGCCAGCAAGATGCGCTGTGATACGAAAGTTGCCGATGCTCGTGCCGATACGGGCATCTATCTCAGCGTCGCCCAATTCCGCGACCATTGACTGCATCGAGTCCGTCAGCGAATCACTGCCAGTTGTTTCGGCTCGCAGCAGTGCTGTCAACTCATCGGCAAGCTCGGGTTGTGCTGCGGCAATGATCTCAAGCTCAGCTTCAAGACGATCATGCGGTAGTTCGCTTAACTCTAGAAAGCGTGACTTGAGCGTCGACCATTCGAATGTTTGCATGTGTTGATCCTTAGCGAGCCTATGGTGTGTTCTAATATGAGCAACGCGCAGGGTCAACTAGCACGAGTGCCATTCGATTGAACGACACACCAGACATTACGCAACTGCTCGCTGAGTGGCAGCAGGGTGACAACGACGCCTTCAAGGCATTGTCGCCTGTTGTTTACGATGAGCTGCGTCGTATTGCCGCGCGCATGATGCGGGGTGAGTCCGCGGGCCACACGTTGCAAGCGACAGCTTTGGTCAATGAGGCGTTCATATCTTTGATGGCCGGTAATGCCAACGTTAACGATCGAAAACACTTTTTCTCGCTGGCTGCGCGCGTCATGCGCAGCGCGCTGGTCGACCATGCGCGCGGCAAAGGTCGACAAAAGCGCGGCGGTGATCTTCAACGTATGACCCTCAAGACGTCTGCCGAGAGCGATCAGGGTAAGGCGCTCGATGTGCTGGAGCTCGACGACGCGTTGATGCGTCTGGGTGAAAAAGACCCCAGACTCGTGCAAGCGATTGAACTGATCTATTTCGGCGGTCTGTCGTATGAGCAGGCAGCGGCCGAGATCGGTGTGTCGCGCACAACGTTGGTCGGCGAGCTTAAGTTTGCGAAAGCTTGGCTGCGTAAGGCAATGGATTGAATGCGTTCGCACGAATGATCGTTGTATCTGCATCGTAGGTAGCAAGCAGGCCGACTGCTCTCGCAGCCGACCTGCAGTCCCCTTCATCATTCGCCGCGCGCGATTGCCGAGTAAACGCTGTTAGTCACCGCGTTGGCGATCCACAGCACATCCTCGCGCCCGTCGTCATTAATGTCGCCGGTCACAAGCACGTACTGCGACCAATCCTCGGTCGGTGCCAGTGTTTGTGACACGCGCGTGAACGTAAACTCCGAGCCACCGGCAACAGACAGACCTACACCAATCGCGTTGCTCAGGTTATTGCCGTAACCCTTGTCATTAATCAGTAGGTCGTCCGTACCGTTGCCGTCGACGTCGACGAGATACATGTCAGGCGCCCATTCGGCGAGTCCGCCGGGTCCATCGTTGCCAACCGGTCCGAACAAGTTCTGGATTGCCACATCTTCGGGTGTCCGGTTTCTTACGATCGACGTGTGTGGATCGATGATGTCGCCAGCGCGCCCGGCCGGGACGCCTGAACCTTCACCAATGAAAATCGAAAATGCTTCCCAAATGCCCAGTGAGCGAGGCTCGACGATGTCGATCAGTCCGTCGCCGTTAGCATCGCCAGTCAGTGCCGTAAAACGACGCCAGTCGCCCAACCGGTCTTGAAAGCGAGCTGTGTCAAAGCCAGCGCTTGAGTTGAGTGCGAACCAGCGACGATTGCGTGCGGAGCCCAGACGCTGCCATGCGATGTCGTCGTAGCCATCACCGTTAAAGTCACCGATATAAGTGTAAGGATAGTCGGAAAAATTCTGATTGATGTCGGATGACGCAAGCGGCCCGAATAGTGCGTCGCTTGAAAGATCAAAGCCTGCCACTGTTGTGTTGACGGCATCAGCGGTGTACGTACGATTTATACTGGGGTTGTTTGGCACATTGTTGAAAACGAGGTCAGCACCGCGACTGGCGTCCATCTGGCCGGCGTAGGCCGCGTAAGTCTCCCAGCCGCCATCGCGCGATAATTCCTGCGGTGCGGAGTACACGAATTCACGGTTAATATCGCCTTTGACGAAAACGACATACACTGTGTTGCGGCCGTTACCGAGTACGCTCAGTACAACGTCGTCGCGCCCATCGTTATCAACATCCATGAGCAGCAGTTTGAAGTTGCCTAGCTCGCCGTTGAGTGCGGTATGTTCGCCTAACGTCAGGGCTTCGAACGTGCCGTCGCCATTCGAAAACGCAATGGCAATTTCACCGCGCGCTGATGCACCGGTCGCCGCCCAGACAATATCGTCACCGTCGCGTCCGTCCAGATCGCCAACAGCAACCTGTTGGCCTGCTGCACTGAAGTCAGGGTCGAACGTGAGTTCGTTAGAGAAGGTAAATGTTGCGTCGCCCCCGACCTGATCAAAACAGGTCGTGCGCTCGTAGGACGTTAACTCCTGAACGACTGCAGGTACGTTGTCGCTGACGCTGCGTATTTCGAATGAGATTGGCACGGCATCGGCGGCCGTGACTGGCACGCCGAAGTACTGTGTCCAGTCGTTGGATTGCAGCATCGCTGTTGTCGCATCGGCAGAGCCACCGAGATAGGACAGCGTCAAGCGTGATTGCTCGCGAATGGTTTGCGAGCGGGCTGCCGCATCGCCGGTGACGCTAGCCACTGGATTGCTGTACTTGAATTCAAACGCAGCGCGCATTTCTTCTTCGCTGTACGTCGACGTCATTGTGGATGTCAGGATACGGCCATACGTCACCCGCGCCACATAGGCGGGCACGTTGTTGTCGCCCATCGTGCCTTGATCGATTTGTTGCTGCAGTAGCTCCGGCGTGAATTCATCAGTGAACCAGCCAGCCGGTGACTGTGGCGCAGAGATGTCCACCGTGTACAACGTCTCGCGGAACACCGCCGCTACGGAGTTTTCGACGCCTTGTTGTGAGAAGCTGCCCGACGCGCTGCCAGAGAAGCCGAAATAGCGTCCCGAGAATCCCGCGCGCAGCGCGCGTTGTGATTCATTGCGGTAGGTTTCAACCCGCAGATTGCCTTGCGCGTTGATACAGTCTGCGTTCAGCCTTTCTGCCTCTGAAATGATGTCCGATACGGCGCTGTTCACAGCGGCAAGCGTTGGCTGCACTTCGCGGAAATTGTTCGCAATGTTGCAGGCTGCAATGGTCACAGTGACCGGTGTGCGTTGCGCTACATTGATCGGCAGAATGTCACCGGCTGTTGCGCCATCGCGCAGAGATTCGCCGACGACCAATGCTCCGGGGTAGAGCACATTCGTGGGTGGCGAGAACATGACGTACTCTTCCGGCGTGTCGTAAAAGTCGACGGTTTCCGTCGTGCATGATTTCAGGTTGTTGTTGGGATCGGTGACGGTCTCTGACTCGCTCGTGCTGACGACGAGCTCAACACCTTCGTTCGCCTCGTCACGTGTTTTTGGTGCGAACGTGTCCCAACTGTCCAGTCCATTCAAAAACGTGTCGGGATCAAGCCCAGTCGTGCCACCACCGCCGGAGCCGCCACCGCCGGTTGTCGGCGGCGTCGTATCGCCACCACCACCACCGCCGCCGCAAGCCACAAGCGTAAACGCCAATACCATCACCGAGATTTGTCGTACCCAATTTGTCATAACTGTTACCTCCGCCGGTCGTTGCCAGCGATTTCAATTGTTCTCATTGGGTTAAGCGACATGGTTAGCCAAACAGGTCGAAGATTGTTTGCGGAATAGTCCGACCGGTCGGCGATACATCGCAGCTGTTGGGAAAGTTTCGACCTGTTCGACGTCAGGTGTCGCTTCATTGGGTAGGCATACGTAAATCGGAGCACACTCATGAGCCTGTCGAGAAAAATTCTGTTGATCACTTTTGTTGCATCAGTGGCCGCTTGCGGCGGTGGGGGGTCGACGAGCGCACCAATGGCACCGCCGATAGACACGACGCCACCAGCACTGTCGTCGAGCGAGCCTGTTGACGGTGCTGAGCCGGTGAGCACGACTACCGATCCGAGTGTGACGATGTCTGAGTCGCTCGATGTCACGTCTGTGAACGTGACCAGTGTGTATCTGAGCAATGCCTTTGGCGTACGCGTACGCGGTGCCGTTGACTACGATGATGCCAATCGTGTCATTACCTTCATCCCGGCATTACCACTAACGGAAGGCCAGCGCTTCACGCTGCACCTGGATGGCATCGCAGATCGTTCGGGCAATACGGCGGCGATGATCACGACCTCGTTTCGCACATTTCGAGCGCCGCTAACGCAAACGCTCACTTATCGGGATGGCGCGATCATCTCGCAAACCGACTACGAGAATGACGCGAGCGGCGCGCGGTTAAGGTGGATCCGCCTCGCGAACGCCGGCGGCGACGGTGTTTGGAATTCAGGCGATGAACAGCCGAGCAACTATGTACAGTACGATCGCGACGCGGATGGGCTGGTGATCGCCGAGTCAATTTTCGTCGCAGCCGGAGACGACGGTGTCTGGTTCACGGCTGACGACGCTCGATCCAATTTCAGTACGTTTGATAACGGCAGCGATGGTTTGGCGGCGCGCCGCATTATTTGGGCGGCAGGCGCCGATGGTGAGCTTGGAACCGATGATGATGTACCGGATCAATACCGAGATTTTGAATTTAACGACTACGGCGAGCTGCTCGTGGAATCAAGATTTGGCACACCCGGTGATGATGGAATCTGGTTCACCATGGACGACGATCCGCTGCGTGCAGCCTCTGTGAATGATTACGACAACAATGGCATGCGAGTCCGCGTCACGCGGACACTCAGAGGCGCTGATAGCATCATCGGTACCGCCGACGATGTGGTTGAGGAATATTTCTCAATTGAGGTCAATGATGTTGAGCAACGTCGAGAAACGATTTCTTATTCCGCTGCGGGCGATGACGACGTTTGGTTTACTGTTGATGATGTCGTGAGCAATTACCGCTTCGAGCCGCTCGACCGTCAGGGCCGCGAAACGGGGTTCTATCGATCAAGTGATCCGGGGCTCGATGGTTTGTGGTTCAGCGCTGACGATGAGATTCGCACACCGATCCAACGGTTGACTTATGACGACTCGGATCCAGCACAGATAGTAACGACCACATTCTCATACAACGATATTGGTGCCGACGGTCAGCCACTCACTGCTGACGATGTCATTTCGCAAGTCGTCATCGACACGCGACTGGACAAGTCTTTGCTCATAACGAGTGAGCAATATATCAATGCGGGCGCAGATGGCGTGTGGCAGACACCGGATGATGAAGCCAATCGTTACGACGTGATTGAGCGTGATGCGGCGCGCAATATCTTGTCGCGACGAATATTCTCAAGCGCTGGTCCGGACGGCATGTTAGCGACAGCTGATGATGTGCTGCAATTCGTGCTGACCTACGATGTACCGAGATAGGTTGTTTGCGCCTCTCAGGTGGTACTCGGTGTAATCGTATTCATTTGCAATGAACACGGGCAACGCACTAAAAGTGAGCGTGAAACCAATAGCACCTTCGCGAGGACAGGCGCATGAGACTCATCAGTGCGTCATCAAAATTGCTGATCTTCTGTGTCGTCACGATCAGTGCGATCGGTTGTACGAAACCGGCGCCGATCGCAACGACCGATATGGAAGCCAGTGTTCGTACTACCTGTAACGCGGAAGGCGCGCTAAACCTGCATGTACCTTCGCCGGACTGGCGCGACCAGGTCGTCTACATGCTGTTCATTGATCGATTCGATGATGGTGATCCGACCAACAATGATCAGGGTTACGGCGAACATGATCCGCAAAAGGGGACGCACTATAGTGGCGGAGATCTGCAAGGCGTCATCAATCGCATAGACTATCTCAAGTCGCTCGGCGCGACTGCGTTGTGGATCTCTCCGCCCGTTGAGAGCCAATGGTGGAGTACGCCCTATCAGGCTGCTGGATGGCACGGTTACTGGGCAACGAACTTCAAAAAGGTCGACGCGCATTTCGGGCAACTTGAGGACTACGAGAGACTCTCCCACCAGTTGCACTGCAATGACATGTATCTCATCCAGGATATCGTCGCGAACCACACGGCCAACTGGTTTACCTACGACGGTAACTACAACAGCAACGATACAGCGATGAATTTCAGACTGCTGGAGCCAGAGCTCGCGCAGACGCCTGCCGCGCCGTTTAACATGTTCAATCGACTCGACCCTGAACATGCGGCAGCGAACATCTACCATTGGTCCCCGGCGATATCCGATTACGCCGACACGAGCCGGCGCTATTCCAGCCAGCTTGGCTCTTTGGCGGACATCAATACGGAAAACCCTGTTGTCATCAAGGAGCTCAAAGAGACCTACAAGTATTGGATGGATGAAGTGGGTGTCGATGGCTTTCGTGTAGACACAGTCGCTTACGTGCCACATGAATTCTGGCATCAATGGGCGCATGGTGATGATGGCATTTACGCACACGCCAATACGTTGGGGAAAGCGCACTTTCTGACGTTCGGCGAAGCGATTTTGTTGTCTGACCCGTTCGACGACACCGGCGAAAAAGAAATCGTCACCTTCATGTCCCAAGACGGAAAAGAAGGTCTCAATTCGATGCTTGGCTTTCCGTTGTACAAGGACATTCATCGCGTGCTTGGCGAAGGGGAGTCCTCGCAGGCGCTAGCCTATCGTCTCGAAAAGTTCATGGAGATCTATCCCGACCCTTTTACGACACCAAATTTTGTTGATACGCATGATGAACCGAGGTTCCTCGCGACTGCGCCAGTAGCGGCGTTGAAGCAAGCTTTAGCGGTCGTCTTCACGATTCCGGGAATTCCAATTATTTATCAGGGCACAGAGCAAGCGCTGCCCGAAACACGGATGGCCATGTATCAAGGTGGACATCGCAATGCTGCGGGTTCATTCGATCCGCAATCGCCAATGTACCGTTACCTGCAAGCATTGACCAAGATTCGTCGCGAGCACGCTGTGTTGACCCGTGGCAGTCTGGATGTGATTGCCGCCGATACGGCAGGACCGGGCTTACTTGCCTATCGTCG
>JBCBZK010000154.1:0-7880 GCA_039815365.1 Pseudomonadota bacterium
GCGAAAAAGAATGAACCACCCCATATGGTTCCGAGTATCAACAGCATGAGCCATTCGAGATTTCCCATGGTTTTCGCTTCAGACATTGCCTTGCTCCAGTTAGTGGTCTATTGACGTGCCGCAATTGTCTGGATAAATTGGATCTGTGTATTGGTCCAAAATGAAGTTTATATTATAGTCCACTTTACGAGTGATCAGGGTATCTGACGACATGTTGTGCCATCGTGCTTGAGAATACGCCAAATTTTGCGCCGCTGGCCGGTGCCAAACGAACAGCCGCGCTAACCACGCAGTTGCGCGACATGCTGCGCGCCGGTGACTTGCCGCCGGGTTCTAAACTACCTGCGAGCCGTCGGTTAGCAACCGATCTTGGGGTTGCACGCGGTACGGTCGTCAGCGCTTTGGAGACGTTGGTCGCCGAGGGTTTGCTGGAAACGCGGCGCGGCGCCGGGACGTTCGTGTCGCATGTCTGTTGCCCCACGAACAGACCCGCTATCGCCGGTAGGGCGCCGCCGTTAGGTAAGTCCACAATTGTGCCCAACGTTGACCCACCGGTCGCGAACAAGTTGAATTTTCAGGCGTGTCGTCCGTCTCTGGAAATGTTCTCGCAGACAGCATGGCGGCGTGCGGCGGCGTTCGCCGCGACAGCGCAACCGTCATCGGACTATGGTGACCCGCAAGGCGAACCGGCGCTGCGCATCGCCATTGCGGCCTACCTTTGTCGTGCGCGCGGGTTGGATATTGATCCGGCCGAGATTCTCGTTACGCACGGTGCTATTCAGGCGATTGCGTTGCTGTCCGCTTTGTATATCGAGCCGGGCGACGCCGTAGCGCTCGAAGAGCCAGGCTATCCGCTCGCGCGGCAGTGCTTTGAGAATGCTGGCGCGACGCTGGCGCCCGTCAATGTCGATGCGGACGGTTTCGACGTCGGCCAGCTGGATAGCCTGCAAGGGCGCGTCCGATTGGTCTACGTCACGCCGTCGCATCAGTTTCCAACCGGTGCGCGTTTGTCGCTGGAGCGACGCCAACAATTGCTGAAATGGGCCGTGGCAAACGATGCGTTGATTCTGGAAGACGACTACGACGGTGAATTCCGTTATGACATCGCGCCGCTCGCGCCAATGTCAGCAATGGGTGCTGGCGGCTTTGTCATGTACCTCGGTACGTTCTCCAAGACACTGTTCCCGGCGTTGCGGATCGGTTACGCAGCCGGTGATAGGCGCATCATTGCCAAGCTTGCTGCGCTACGCACAGCGGCCGATTATCAAACCAGCGCGTTGACGCAACTCACGCTAGCGCGGTTCATTGAAACGGGCGATTTCGAGCGACATATTTTTCGCACCCGTAAGTTGTACGCGGGGCGGCGCCAGTGCCTTATGGATGCCTTGGCCGATAGTGGTTTGCCTGGCCGTTTGTGCGGTATGTCGTCGGGCTTGAACAGTTTGATTCGTCTGGATACGCCAATGCCAGCGGGTCTTATTGCAGAACAAGCGCGGCTTGCCGGTATCACTATCTCACCGTTATCGCGCTATTGCATTGACCCGAACAGCGCGGATAACGCACTGGTGTTCGGCTATGCCGCCGCTAGTGAGTCTGACATTCAAACGGGTGTTCACGAGCTTGCCCGTATCGTAAAGGCTTTTGTATGACGCAGGTTTTCTACACGTATTTGCCGAGCCCGGTGGGTCCGTTTTATGTTGCGGGCAGTGAAGACACCATTGTGGCAACCGGATTTGAGGATGGCGATCAGGTGCGCCTGCCGCGCGATGGCTGGCGTGAAGATGCTGCGCCGTTGACGTTCGCCCTTGAGCCACTGCGCGCTTATTTTGACGGTGAAGTCGTTGAATTCAATGTGCCTGTGGAAACGACAGGTACCGACTTTCAGCGTAGTGTCTGGCGCGCGTTGCAGGACATCCCGTTCGGAGTCACCGCGTCTTATGGTGATATCGCCAGGGCAATCGGCAACCCTAAAGCTGTGCGAGCAGTCGGGTCGGCGAACAATGCGAATCCGATTCCGATCATTATTCCGTGTCACCGTGTGATTGGTGCCGATGGCACGCTAGTCGGCTTTGGAGGTGGGTTACCTGCAAAGGCCGCATTACTGGCCCTAGAGGGCGCGATGCCGGTCAACGGTGAATTGTTCTGATGTGGTCGTCAGGCCCGCGCGCTCTCGCTGCGCACGCGGGCCTTTTGTGTTTTGCGCTGCCGCTAGCGCAGATCGAAACGGTCGAGCATCATGACTTTGTCCCATGCGGCAACGAAGTCATTAATGAACGCATCGTTACCGTCATCGGCGGCGTAAACCTCAGCGATGGCACGCAATTGTGAGTTCGACGCAAACACCAAATCGACACGGCTGGCCGTTCATTGCAATGTGCCATTGTGTCTGTTGCGACCCTCAAAGACGTTGCCGCAAGGCGAGGCCGCCTGCCAATCCGTGTCCATGTCTAACAAGTTGACAAAAAAGTCGTTCGTTAACGTTTCGGGCTGATTGGTAAAAACGCCTATCGTCGACTGACCGGTGTTCGCGTTGAGCACGCGCATCCCACCGACCAACGCGGTCATTTGCGGCGCGCTCAGTGTCAGCAGCTGTGCTCGATCGAGCAATAACGCTTCTGCCGAGTATGCTGCTTGCCGGTCAAGAACGTTGCGAAAGCCATCCGATGTCGGTTCAAGCACCGCAAACGAGGCGACATCGGTGTCTTCTTCGCTTGCGTCTGTGCGACCCGGCGTAAACGGCACTGCGAGGTTTTTACCTGCGGCTTGAGCTGCCTGTTCGATGGCAGCGACACCGCCCAACACGATCGTGTCCGCTAGCGATACTTCTTTGCCATCGAGCAGCGTTTCGTTAAACGCGATGCGCGCCGCGTCTAGTGTGTCCAGCACATGGGCTAGCGACTCCGGGTCGTTTACCGCCCAGTCCTTTTGTGGTGCCAGGCGAATACGTGCGCCGTTTGCGCCACCACGATTATCGGAGCCTCTGAAGCTTGCCGCTGATGCCCAGGCCGTGTTGACCAGTTGACCAATCGACAGCCCGGTGTTGAGTAGCGCTACTTTCAACGCAGCAACGTCCGATGCATCGATCAGTGGTGACACGACTTGCGGCACCGGGTCTTGCCATAGCTGCGCCTCTGCCGGGACAAGATCACCGACACCACAAGCATACGGTCCCATATCGCGATGCGTCAGCTTGAACCAGGCGCGCGCGAAAGCATCCGCGAAGGCGTCCGGGTTTTCGTGGAAGTGTCGCGAAATCGGTTCGTAAACAGGATCGAGTTTCAGCGCCATGTCAGCAGTTGTCATCATCAACGCTTCCGTCTTGCCCGGCTCGTGCGCTGCTGGTGCGCCATCCGCGTTCGACTTGCGCGTCGGCGTCCACTGGTGGGCACCGGCCGGGCTTTTCGTTAATTCCCAATCGTAGCCGAACAGCACATCAAAGTAGCCGTTGTCCCACTCCACAGGGTTGGTTGTCCAGGCACCTTCGATGCCACTGGTAATCGTGTCTTTCCCATTGCCGCTGCCGAACGTGTTTTTCCAGCCAAGACCAACTTCTGCGATGTCCGCGCCTTCAGGTTCGCGGCCCACGTACTCGTCAGGATCGGCAGCGCCGTGTGCTTTACCAAATGTGTGACCACCTGCAACCAGTGCAACCGTTTCCTCATCGTTCATTGCCATGCGTGCAAACGTATCGCGAATGTCATGCGCGGAGGCGAGTGGATCAGGCGTGCCGTTCGGGCCTTCCGGATTCACATAGATGAGACCCATTTGCACAGCGCCAAGCGGGTTATCCAATTCTCGGTCGCCGGTATAGCGTTGGTCGCCGAGCCATTCAGTCTCTGGCCCCCAATAGATATCCTGCTCAGGCTCAAAAATGTCTTCGCGGCCGCCTGCGAAGCCAAAGGTTTTGAAGCCCATGGATTCCAACGCCGCGTTACCCGCAAAAATCATCAGGTCAGCCCAGGATAGTGCGCGGCCGTATTTTTGTTTAATGGGCCAGAGCAGACGTCGTGCTTTGTCGAGATTGCCGTTGTCGGGCCAGCTGTTTAACGGCGCGAATCGTTGGGTGCCGCTGCGCGCGCCGCCACGCCCGTCATGGATCCGATAGGTCCCTGCGCTGTGCCATGCCATGCGAATGAAAAACGGTCCATAGTGGCCATAGTCAGCAGGCCACCAGTCTTGCGAGGTGGTCATTAAATCGTCGAGATCGGCGTAGAGCGCGGACAAATCAATGCTGCTGAAGGCTTCTGCGTAGTTGAAGTCCTGGCCTAATGGATCAGCGGCCGGTGAGTTCTGATGCAATATGTTGAGGTTGAGTTGGTTCGGCCACCAATGCTGGTTGGCCGTGGCGGCTGACGCTTGCTCAGCGGACGCGCCGCTAAAGATCGGACACTGACTCGAGGTACTCATGATGTTTCCTTGCTATTGCCAAGACAGGCCACAACCAATGCGCCCTGATGTTGCATAGCAGATTAGACTGACACGCCAAGTCGATCCAATTGATAGTCTCGACTGCCGTCATAGGCAAAAGCAAAACAACGCCCCGAGCTTGATCAAACCAGAGATTCAGGCTAAAGGGCGCGATGCGCCTCGATAAGAGAGGCGTCATGGCCGGCTCCTTAGAAAAGACGAACGATGATCCTGCAAACGTATTGGCGCGGTTCAGTGCAGACCATGCTGCGTCGGTAGCTTGGAGCGAAGATGCCTCTTGTTCTGCAGCGTTGGCGTAGTATGGTCGCCAACACGTCACGGCATGGCCAGTGATTTAATAAAAACCGGGAGCGATACATCATGTGGAAAGCCATTTGTCTTGGCGTCTTCCTGTCACTGGGACTTGCGGCGTGTCATGCCGAAGGCGAGCAAGCGCCAACGGGCATTAGCGATAGTGATCCGCAGACGGTTGTGACCATACTGTTCACCAACGACGTTGAAAGCGCCTATGACCCCGTTGAGGCTTTTTGGCTTGATGATGTTGACATGATTGGCGGTATCGCCGAGATGACCACACTGATCGAGTCTTTGCGGGTAAGCGAACCGAATGTATTCCTGTTTGATGCGGGTGATATTTTTACAGGTGCGCTGGCGAAATTGACGCAAGGACGGCTCGCGTTCGAGTTGATGACGACGATGGACTACGACGCGATGGCGATCGGCAACCACGAATTCGAATACGGCGTCGAAATCTTTGAATGGCAAAAAAACCGTGTGGCGTTCCCGGTGTTAGGTGCGAATTTCTTTTACGCGGGGACGGATCATCCGTTCGCTCAAGCGCACGCAATTATCGAACGAGACGGCATTCGCATCGGCGTCATCGGCATTATGGGACAGGACGCACGCACGGCGATCATCCCGTCGTATATCGCCGCATTAGATGTGCGCGACCCTGTGGCCGCAGTGCAAAAGTCAGTGGATGAAATTCGCGATGACGTTGATCTTGTCGTGCTGTTGACGCACCAAGGTAAAACCGCGCCGATGCAAACAGACGCTGAGAGTGACCCGCGTTTACAGCGTGACATCGATGCGGATATTCGGCTTGCCGGTGCCGTGAGTGGTGTCGATGTGTTGCTGGCGGGTCATGCGGATGCAGGTACGCCAGAGCCAGTCGTGCATCCCGAGACGGGCACGTTGATCATGCAGACTTACGGGCAAGGTACGCACTTAGGGTTCTTGCAGCTCACCCTCGATGCCAACACACGAAAGATTACGACCGTCGATGGCAAACTATTGCCCGTGCTGTCCAATGAGCTGGCGCCGGATCCCAGAATCGTCGCGAAGCTTAATGCCTACCGTGGACGCTATGGCGACATCATGACGCGCGTCGGGAGTACAGCAGCACCGCTCATTCGTCGCTATATCGAGGAGTCCGATATGGGCAATCTGTTTGCCGATATTTTCCGAGCAAAGACCGGCGCTGATATTGGCTTTGTGCACGCAGGCAGTCTGCGCAAGGATATTGCCGCGGGCGACGTCAAACTGGTCGACGTTCTCGATGCCTACCCGTTTGTTGATGACGTCGTCGTTAAGCGCATTAGTGGCGACCAGCTGCGGCGCATCATTGAGCAATCGTTGACGTTGGAGCGAGGACTGTTGCAGGTGTCCGGTCTGGACATCACTTATGATCTGAGCCGCCCTCTGTATCAACGGATCGTGTCATTGCGCTTCGATGGCGCCGACGTTGATCCAAGCGATACCTTTACGGTAGCTGCACCGAACTTCCTGACAGAAGGTGGGGACTTGTTTGATGCATTTACAGAAAGTGACGTCATCAGCAACGCTGGCAAAGTGTCGGACGTTATCGTGCAGTACTTTCGCGCCGTCGACGAAATGGCGCTGCCGTCTAGAGATCGTCAGCGCTCTGTCGCCGCTGCAAATGAGTCGTAAGCAACTACGCCCACTGAATCGTTAGGAAGGCGTTGACGCGTCAGATTTCATAACGCCAGTCAGGAATAGCAGCTTGGACGAAATGCCGGCCATCCATACCACGTAGACGCAACCGACGATGCGCTCATAAGCGCCGAGCCACTGTTCATTGACGAGCAGAATAAGCGGTACCAGCAACAACCAGATGCCGAGGCATAGTGCACTGAACAGGCCTAGTTGTGGCGACAATCGCGACAAACCGGGTTGTAGAACGCCCATCGCAATGCCGGTCAGACTCGCCACAATCCAGAGCGGATCGTTAGCGCCGGCGGCGGTTAGCGTCTCCTGACTGACTGTTGCAAAGTAGTAAGCGACGTAGAACAGTGCGATGCCGCTGGCCGCCAATACGGCGCGTGCGATCGGCCACATTCGGCCATGATCAAGTCTGCCTAGACCAACTGCTAACGCAATGTGTGCTGCGCCGAACAACAACAGTCCTGCGGTATGCACCGCGCCTAACTCATAGCGGCTCAGTTGGCTGATCGGTGTTGCGACCGGGTCTTGCCCTGTCGCGACGAGCACTACCATATGCAGTAATGCCACGGCTAACGAGCCAAAGAGTGCGAACCTGAGCCACATGCGGTGTCCTTTGCGGGAGCGGTGTCGTGCGTGTCGATCAAGACTGGGCGCAATGTTCGGCTGAGTCAATCGAAACAGTGTCTCCGGGCGGTGTGCAACGTCAATTGCACTCGTTCATGTTAGCGTCAGGATCGTTTGGTACGCTTTGCCGGTGTTTGTGGTCCGGTGGCGTCCAATGTCGATCAAGAAGCCAGCGCTTGTTTTGGCCAGTGTGTTTTCTTGCGGCACCGCTGGCACTGTAGTGGCATAGCGACGCGTCGTGCGATTTGCTAGTCTCAAAGGGCGTGCTGCAACCATCATTAGTGACGGATAACTTATGAAGAACATCTTAGTTTTGCTCACCGCAGTGACGTCCCTCTACGGCGGTGTTGTGTCAGGCGATGAGCCTGCACAGGACGAACCTCAGCCGCTGTTGATCATCGAAGATGCCGGTTCGATTGAGGATGCGATGGACGCGGCAGCAATGGTCGGTGACTTTGAGGCGAATAGCGGGCTGTCTTTTGACCAGTACGGTGGCGTCATTGATGCGGCCGGTGACCCAACCGCGAATGCGGACCCGGACGGGATTGTTTCCGTGATGCAGCGATCGCAACAAGAATTGCTCGACAAGCGAGTCGCACTGTACGGTTCTGAAAAAGCGATTCGCATCACCGAGCTTCGTGTGTTCGACATGCCAAGCTATCAAGAGTGGCAGGCCGCTAATTTTTTAGCAGGTCTGAATAACGTTGATCGCGTCATCGAAAACGAGCGCGTGATCGAATCGGATATGATGACGTTGCTGCCGCCCGACCAGGCGCTTAGCTCTGTGAAGTGCAGCGCGTATATTTGTCTGTTGCAGTTAACGCCTTGGTTACACTTAGGGAGGCCAGAACATCGGGCAAAAA
>JBCBZK010000091.1:0-13780 GCA_039815365.1 Pseudomonadota bacterium
GAAGAACGTCCGTTAGCGTTTTTCAGTGCGATTGGTGCGGTGATGACGCTGTTAGCGGTAATCCTTGCCGTCCCGATTGTCATCACCTTTATTGAGACCGGCTTGGTGCCGCGTTTCCCCACGGCGATTCTCGCGACCGGCCTGATGTTGCTCGCCTCGTTATCGCTGGCGTGCGGCTTAATCCTTGCGACCGTGACACGCGGGCGCCAAGAGTTGAAGCGGCTTCGTTACTTACAGATCCCCGGCGTCGCTAGCGGCAGAACGGAAAACGATTGAGCGTTACCGAGCGACGGCAGATCACGGCGTTTGTCCTTGTCGGGCTCGTTGGATTTTTGGTCGATGCAGCCGCGCTGCAGACGGCGCTAAGCGTGTTTCACCAGGCACCGATACCGGCGAGGCTCTATGCGTTCGTGCCAGCCGTGCTCGTCACGTGGTTACTTCATCGCCGCTTCACGTTCGCACAGCGTCGCTCGGACAAACGCACGCTGGAGCTCGGCAAATATCTTGGCTCCCAGGCGTTTAGCTGGGCCGTCGGCTTCGCGGTGTACAGCGCGCTCGTGTTGTCGATCGCGTTCTTCCATCGCTTGCCGCTGGCAGCGCTCGCGATTCAGTCAGCCGTCGGCGCGACCTGCAACTACTTGCTCAGTCACTATCTTGTATTTACGAACGAGCGCTAGTCGTCGGTCGAGACAAATGCGTCGGGCACGTCCGAGCCATCGCCGAAAAAGAATTTCTCCATTTCCTTTTCGAGAAACTTGCGCGCTTCCGGCTCGATGGGCGTCAGCCGATATTCGTTGATCAAAATAGTCTGATGACCTAGCCACTGTTGCCAACCGGCTTTCGAGACAGAGTCATACACCCGTTGGCCTAAAGGGCCGGGATACGGCGCGTAGTCGAGACCTTCGCCTTCTTCTTTTGTCAGCACACAGTGCACCATTCTGCTCATCGTCATTGCTCCAGCAAGTCCAGCGTCGATTGTAACGACTCAACGATGCGGCTGACAGGGCGCGGCACGCCGACAGCGTCCAATGCAGCGATATCGAACCACGCCACCGGATCACTGCCGGACTCAGCGACCGCCGTCGTGTGCGCGACATCGATGCGATACGGCACAATCTGAAAATCGAAATGCGTGAATTTGTGGGTGAACGCAGGTAATCGCTGGATATCCTGCGGCGCGCTCGTGTGAGGCGGCAGCAGTGCGGTCGCGGCCGCGCGCAATGCTTCTGTATCGGCAGCAGCGTCAAGTTCGGGAAAGCTCCAGAGCCCGCCCCAAATCCCGCTATCGGGCCGACGCTCCAGCATCACCTGGCGCGAGCCGTTCGTGAGCACAATCATCGCTGCTGCGCGCTGTGGCTTTGCTTTGCGGGGTTTCTTGCCGGGATAGTCGAGCATGCTGTTACCCGCTAGCGCGCGGCATGTCTGCCGCAGCGGGCACGCATCGCAACCGGGTTTGGTGCGCGTACACAGCGTCGCGCCAAGATCCATCATCGCCTGAGTGTAGTCGTCGATACGCGCGTGCGGCGTGTGCGCTTCCGCGACGGCCCACAACGCATCAAGCACCGCGCTTTTGCCCGGCCAGCCGTCAATCGCATGGTGGCGCGCGAGCACACGCTTCACGTTGCCATCAAGGATTGGGTGCCGCTGATTGTCGGTCAGCGCGAGAATGGCGCCAGCGGTCGAGCGCCCGATACCGGGCAACGCGATCAGCGCGTCAATATCGTCAGGTAGCACACCCTCATGGGTATCGCGCACGAGACACGCGGCTTTGTGCAGGTTGCGGCCACGCGCGTAATACCCAAGCCCGGACCACAGGGCTAGCACGTCATCGACCGGTGCGTTCGCCAACGTCACGACATCCGGAAACCGCGCCATGAAACGATCGAAGTAACTGATAACTGTCGCCACTTGTGTTTGCTGCAGCATGATTTCAGACACCCACACGCGGTAGCGGGTTTTGCCCTGCTGCCATGGCAAGTGAGTGCGACCATGCTGGTCAAACCAGGCGAGAACGCGATCGGAAAAGCTGGCCGTCATTGTGACTCGGGAGCTTCGAACCCTTGTAGTCCACGCGCACGGAATACGCTCTCGTCTGCCGTCGAGACTTTCGCTAACGCCTCAATGCGTATGACCGCATCACGCCCGCCTTTGATCAGCTGCCGCTTCATCACAAACGGTCCGACTACAGGCGGCACCCAAAACGCAGGTTGCATCTCAATACGATATTCAACCAAGGTGCCGCCCGCATCATCGCGCAGCGCCCAGGTCGCATCGCTGAATTCGAAGTCCGAGCCTGCCGGATCAGCCAGCGTGCGAATAGATGCCGTGCCATTGGTCTGAAGGATTTCGGTACGCTCCATCGTCTGACAAAACCACAGCACGCAGCCTTTCACCTCGGTGTAGACGCGCGGCGTGCCATCGTCGGCCGGCGTCAGGAAACGTGCTTCGGAATACACACTGGAGATACGTTGGAACTGCTCGTAGTCGGTCAGCACATCAAAAACACCCGCGATCGGCGCATCAAACCAGGTGACGGATTGCATGATGTAACGCTTGCCTTCGCGCTCAACTGTGACGCTGCGAATATCAGCAGCATGCACGACGCTGACGGCTAGCAGCGCGACCATGAGCGTGGCGAGTCTAACCATCGAACAAGTCCTTCAAACGGTTCTTCAGTTTGTCCTCGACGTCCTCTTCCTCATCCTCTTCGTCGCCACCCGTTAGCTCGTCGAGCAAACGGCGCTTGAGGCGATCTTTCTCGGCATCAATTTTTTCTTTGGCCGCCGCACGCACCATACCTTCGATATCCGGCGCGATGCTCGGCGCCGCGAGGTCGCCGGTGATCTTCAACGGGATCACAGCTTCGGTGTAAGCATCGAGCTCTTCTGCTGAGGCACCTGTCAGGAAATCCGGGCGTTCAAGCACACGTGCATTGAGGCCGTAGTCGACCGTTGCGTCAGCGAGGTTAACCGCACCTGCGCCGTTCAAATGCAGGAACGGCAGCTCGGCGAACAAGTCATCGTTGGTCGCCACGCCGTCTTTGACGACGGCAGTGCCCGACAGGTTGGTGAATTTTGTTTGTCGCTCGGCCGGTGCCTCAGGCGGTGTCTCGCGTTTGAACAACGCACGCGCACGACGAATTTCATACCAGAGATCGGTACCGGTCAGCACGCCGTCGCTGAGTGCGAGACGCACATCGCCAGCCAGCGTGCTACGAATATCAGCGAGTGTCTCGCCACGACCGTTCAGCCGGAACTGCCCGGCGAGCGTACCTTCGATGTTGTCACGCTCGAACAGCAATGACGCGAGCGCACCAATGTCCAGGCCTTCGACAGACTCATTCAGTGACAGCGTCGGCGTTGCGCCGCTCGCATCGATTTGAACGTCGCCTTCATACTGCCCGTTGAGCACGGTCGCAGCGATCGGCTTCAGGCGCGCTTTGTCGTTCGCCACATTGAGACCGACACGAAGATTGGTGAACGGCAAATCGCCCATCGTGAGTTTGCCAAACTGCAGCGTCCCCGACGCGTTCAGCCCACGTAACAAATCCACTGGCAACGCCGTTTCTGCTAACGCATCAGATGCGTCAGCAGCAATTTCGGCGTCTTCCGCCGGTGGCAGGTAGCGGTCAAGGTTGATGTCATCGCCGGCAAGCTCGAACGTTATCCGACCGCTAGCGAAGTTGGCAATCGCTACTGTGCCTTCGATACCGGTGTCATCGATGCGTGCTTTTGCGTTCGACAACTGCACGGACTCAAACGTCATCGCGATATCGCTGTCGAAACTGATCGCCTGCAATACTGACGCGTCTGCGGTCAGAATCGGCTCCATGTTGAGTGCGTCGGTTAACGCGCGCATCTGGAATGTATCAACGCTCATTGTGCCGCGCAGCGAGAGCGGATCGGATGGCCCACTGCCACCTAACTCAAACGCACCGCGCAACGGACCAAACGTAAACGCACCGCCGTTTACATCCAACGTGTTGTCGGTTTGATTCAACGCCAGCATGTCGCTGGATACGGAAAACGCCTGCTCACCGGCAAACGCAGCGCCAGCAACGGTGCCCTGCAAACGCAAAGCGCTCAGAGCAACATCATCGGCGTCGAGCTTGGCGGTCGCATCGAATGCAACGTCGCCACGCATGTCTTGCGCGCTCGCATCGAACTGCAACGAGCCGCTCAATGCAATCGGCTTCGACATATCGACGCTGCCCGCTGTGAAGTTGACGTTCTCGAGCGTGTAAGCATCGCCACTGCGATTCTCCACATAACGCACACTCGCGTTGATGATCTCGATACTCTCAACGGCAATGTCCAGAGGCTCACTATCGGCGCTCTGTGTCTCTACGGGAACGTCCGCATCGCCCTCGCTGAACTTTTCAAGGATATCGTCCCAGCTCGCGACGCCATCACCACGCACGGCAAGATCCGCTGACAAACCGTCGACGACGACGTTACCGACTTCGATTTTGCCCGACAGCAGTGGCGCGAAACGCACCGCCGCGCTCGCGCTTTCCAATTCAAGCATCGGCCCCGGACCAAAAGCGGTGGCATTAGCAACGCTGATTCGACCTGTATCGATCGCAAGCCACGGAAACAGCGTCAGCGATAGTGGACCGTCGACTTGCACGACGCGACCGGTCGCCTCGCTCAGCGCATCGGCGAGCTCATCGCGATAATCATCCGGATCGAACAGCAGTGCGACTGCAACGACAGCCACAACGACGAGGGTGACTAGCACCCCGGCTGCGATTAGCAACCACTTAATCAATTTACCCATGCTTCTTAGGGTAACAAACCCACGAAAAGTTCTTGTTAAAAATAGTGTGGGTATCTGGCGACATTAGCCGCCGATGGCGAGCGGTAGGGCTACCAGGGCAGCGGCTGCTGGTTGTATGACAAAAACTCGCCGCTGGTCTCCAGCGACATTCCATCAATACAGCGCAACACGCCATCGATAGAGGTGTCGATATCTATATCAGCGTTTTCACCGGACATCTCTGTGCGTACGTAGCCGGGATGCACGGGATTCACGATGATATCGCGCTCGCGCAACGCGACGGATAGGTTACGCGCAGTCATGTTCGCGGCTGCTTTCGACGCTGCATACCCGAACATGAACCCGTGGGCCCGCGTGATGGATCCAACAATACTCGTGATGATCGGCATTTTTTTCTCGGTAGACTGCGCGACATTGTCGACAAACGTCTCAGCCAGCATCATCGGCGCTATCGCATTGATCCGAAATGGTGCAACCCAATCATGCTCGAAATCGGATGCGCCGAAGCGCTGATCTTCGAAACCCGTGGTCGCGGGTAATGATTTACCGAAAATTCCGGCGTTGCTGATGAGGATGTCGATTGGACGCGCGCCGACGCGTGTTTTTAGTGTGGCAAAGTCAGCGGGATCGGCAACGTCGAGCGGCTCGATCTCAACGGCGCTTGAGCGCTGCGCCAATGCTTGCAATGGCGCAGCGTCTTGCGGGTTTCTGCAACACGCAATGACCGTCGTGTCAGCGCGCTGGATATAGCGCTGCGTCAATGCAAATCCAATCCCTCGGCTGGCGCCGGTAATCAGGACTGTGGTCATTGGCTATCGGTCATCGCAGCGCCTGGCGCCACTAGTCGACGCAAAGATCCACGTCGCCACTGACCGTCTCAACTTCCAGCCGCGCTTTGCCCGCCGCATGATCAAACGTCAGCGTACGTCCGGGCCCGTAGCGGCTGGTGCGCTGCGCTTTAGGTCCGAAACAGTTATCAATACTACCGTTAAGCGTATTCACATCAATACGCCCGCCCCACTGGCTGGCCAGCATGACATCGACGTCGCCACTAATCGTCGTCGCGTCAATATCCGCATCGTCTGTGAGCGCTGACATGACATCAATGCTGCCCGATGTTGTCGTCGTGGTCAGATCAGAAATCCTGCCGTCCTCGATATCTACATCACCGCTAACGGTCGATGCTTTGAGACCACCGGAAATGCCGGTGATCGACAAATCGCCACTCACCGTTGAGATACACGCGTCGCCGGTGCTGCCGTCGCCTTCGACCTCGATATCACCGCTCGTCGTGCTGATTTCAACATCACCGCCGAACGTCGTTGAATCGATGTCGCCGCTGACCGTGCGGATATGTAACGCGCCGCGCACGTTCTCAACGTCAATGTCAGACGATACACCTTCAACTTCGAGGTGGGATTCCTGCGGCACATAGACGAACACGTCCGCATGGCCTTTGTTTTTCGACCAACCACGTTTGTAAACCACCTCAATCGTGACCCGGTCGCCGCGCTCGACCACGTCTAACCGGTCAACGTTTTTGCCGAGCACCGCTTCAATATCGATGCGATTCTTGCCATGTCCGACGACCGTGATGTCGCCTTTGGCGTTAATGACGTGAACATCGGACTGGCCGCTGACATCTAAAGATCGTGTGATGCGCTCACCGGCGCTCGACAGGGCCGGCGCGAGCAGTAATGCTGCGCCCGCAATAGCTTGTATTGTTGTTCTCATATTCCCGATCCCATTTGCTCAATCGTCGTTGCGCTTTCACGCACAGTAGATACGATCGCCAGCTCTTGCTGATAGGCGATCTGTAACAACTGCCGTAGCTGCACGTTATTCGGTTCACGCTCAATCGCGTCATTAATCTCAGTGATGGATTCGCGGATCACCTTCAGGTTACCGAGAATCACGCCTTGCGTGTCTGGCGGCAGCGCATTCAACTGATCGGCCAGGTGTTCCAGCGACTGCTCATGCACTTGCACGAAAGCGGCATCGAAACCGGCGAAACGCACTAACTCATCATTGATTTGCGGGACATCTTCTTGCTGCACCATTTGCAGCGTATCACCGCGCGGTATGCCGATGAGGCCAATCAACGCTGCCGTCGCCATGACGCTGGCCGCAACTCGCCAGGCCCAGAACCCACCCGTCGCCTTGTGGCTCTGCGGTGCGATCGCGGCGTGAATGTCCGGCCATAAATCACGCGGTGGCGCGATGCGCTCATCCAGTCCGTCGATCAAGGCGTCCAATCTCATATCTTTGTCTGTCATATCATTCATCCAAGTGCTCTTTGAGCATCTGCCGCGCACGGTGTAGGTGCGCTTTACAGGTTCCCACAGCGACGTCCAGCGTGTCTGCGACCTGTTCGTGGGTGTAGCCATATACACCGGCTAACACAAATACCTGCCGTGCCCGTTCCGGCAATGCTGCAATCGCCCGCTCAAGATCGGGCATGGCATGCGTGGGCTCTGTTGTCGATGGCGCGTCGGTCACCACTAACGCCAGCTGCTGTACCTCACGTTTGCGCTTGCGCATATGCGTCAGCACAACGTTGACCGCGATGCGGTGCAACCAGCTCGAAAACGCGCTGTCACCGCGAAACGTACTGAGCTTGTTCCAGGCCTGAATGAACGCATCTTGCGTTGCATCCTCGGCCTCGGCTGTGTTCGCGGTCATTCGCAGACACAGCGCATAAATCTGTCCACAATGTGCGCGGTATAGGTGCTCATAAGCACGCGCATCACCGGCACTGGCGCGCGACACGTAATCATTTGCGTCGCTGCGTATCGACTGAACATCAGCCTGATTTGTACTCGTGGCGCTCATGGAGAGCAGCATACCCAATCCTTGCGGTCGATGAATCGACCCATTCATTGTCATTGTGTTTGGCTGTTTGACGCCGGGTGCCGGCAAAGGGTTTAGCCCGCCGCGTAATAATCATTCAGGCGAAGTTCTGATATGATCAATCAAACCAGCGCGGACACTATAAAAAGAATGCCTGCTACGAGCCCTTGTCCACGAGACCTGTGCCACATACATGATTGACCTGGACAGCGAACCGCAATATCGCGTGTTGTATCTTGGAGAGACTTCAGTACCGGCCCGAACGGCACTGAGAGCTTTGTCGACGCTGCCCCAAATCACCCAAATCGCCGAACTGTCTGATGACAGCTTGCTCAAGCAACATCTTGAAGCACACAGACCACATGTTGTTCTGCTCGACGTCGGCATGACGGATACCAGCGCCGATCGCTACGCCTGCCAACAGCTGTTGCCGCTCATCGAAGCGCCGGTCATCGCATTGACCAGCCCCGATTGCGAGCAGCGCGGTATTCGCGCCGTGAAGCATGGCGCAGGCTGCTATCTGACCACCGATCAATTGTCGCCGGAGCATTTGCGCCGCGCATTATCCCAATCGCGTGATTTGTATACGCTCACCGAAGCCGTGCTGGGCCACCACAACGCGGCGAGCGCGATCATCGACGCGATCAGTGACGGCGCGATGCTGACCAACCGGGACGGCCGCGTGTTAGTCATGAACGCGGCAGCACGCCGATTGCTCGGCACCGGCCGCAGCGCAATGCCAGGCGAGCACTGGAGCACACAGTTTTGTGCCCACGCCGTCAGCGACGGCAGCCAACTTGCCGAAATCGACCGTCCACTGATGCGACTCGGTCAGGGCGATACATTTACAGACATCAAATACATCCACCGCAGTGAGCGCGCAGAACACAGCGTGTTCATCGTCAGCGGACGTCCCATGCTGGATGTCTACGGGCAGCGCTGCGGCGGCATGATCACGTTCCGGGATGTCACCGAGCGCTTTGGGCGTGAACGCCAATCCGAGCGCCAGTCGTTGTACGACCCGCTGACCGGTATCGCGAACCGTCGACTCTTTCGCCAACAGCTGCAACAGGCGCTCGGTCGCTCCGAACGTTCGCAGCGCACGCTCGGTTTGCTGTTTGTGGATCTGGACCGTTTCAGAGCCGTGAACGACTCACTCGGGCACGATATTGGCGATGACTTATTGAAGGCAGCCGCGGAACGCCTGCAACACTTGCTACGTCAGGGTGATCTCATTGCCCGTTGGCGCGCCGATACCTTCGTTGTGGCGATCGAGAACCTCACAAGTCCACGCGACGCTGTCGCGGCTGCGAACAAGATTGTGCGCGGCATGGCGGAGCGCTTCGACTGTGCCGACAACGAGGTGTATATCTCGGCCAGTGTGGGTATCGCATTGCACCCCGAAGCCGGTGAAGACATCGACACATTGATTGGCGCCGCCGACCATGCGCTGTTTCAGGCCAAGCAGCAGGGTGGTTCGCGTTTGCAATTCCATGCCCCTGGCGCGGGCGGTTACGACAACAACATGGCCGAACTTGAAGTCGGCGTGCGTCACGCGTTGTTGCGCCGTGAGCTAACGCTGCGCTTCCAGCCGCGCGTCAATCTTGCCAACGGCAGGCTCATGGGGCTTGAGACACTGCTGCGCTGGCAGCACCCACGCTTTGGTTTGCTGCCACCGGCGCGCTTTTTGTCATTGCTCGAATCCAGCGGTCTCATCCACTCCGTTGGTCAGTGGGTAATTCGCAGCGTCTGCGCGCAATTGCACTCGTGGCAACAGCGCTATCAGGTGCCGGATCTCACCGTTTCGATCAATCTCTCGCCGATGCAGTTGGCGAACGAACAGCTCGTGCCGTTCGTCGAACAGTGCATTGCCGACTACCACTTGGACCCCGGCTGCCTCGAATTCGAGTTAGGCGATGGCGCCCAATGCCTGCAACGGCCGCGTGAAATCCAAACGCTCAAAGCGCTGCGCAAAATCGGTGTTGGCATCGTGCTCGACCATTTCGGCACGCACGACATTTCGTTTTCGGATCTGGACAGCACCGTCGTCAGCGCATTTGTGTTGCATCAGTCGCTGATTCAGGACGTGACCGACAACGAAGCGCATCAACGCATCGTGCGGGCAGCCATTGCGATGGCCGAAGGGCTGGACATTGAAATCTCGGCTGAGGGTGTCGAGACACCCGAGCAGCTCGACTTCTTGCGTCAGTCCCGTTGCACAAGCGCGCAGGGTTTCTACATCTCGCGACCGATGAATAGCGAGAAAGTCAGCGCACTGCTGCACTCCGAGTCTCTCGGCGACCGACTGGTCGCGAACGACTCTGCCGCCTGACTGCCCATGTCCGACCAACATCGCGAGATCAAGAGCTTTGTGCAAAGGCCCGGACGACTGACGCCGGCGCAACGCAGCGCGCTGGAAACGTTAGCGCCGCGCTTTGTTGTCGACTTCGAACCTGGTGGAACCGATCCGGCCGCGCTGTTTGAGCGCGACGCGCCGCTGATGCTCGAAATCGGGTTTGGCAATGGCGACAGCTTGGTCGAACTGGCGGCAGCGCAACGGAACTGGAATGTGATTGGCATTGAAGTGCATGAGCCGGGCGTAGGTCACTGCCTGTTGATGGCGGACAAGCACGAGTTGGCACACTTCAAAATCATCCGTCACGACGCCATTGAAGTGCTGCGCGAGCAACTGCCTGCGCGCTGCGTGTCGCGACTGAACCTGTACTTCCCGGATCCATGGCCGAAGAAACGTCACCACAAGCGACGGATACTGGCGCCTAAGTTTCTGGATCTCGTCGCGAACGCGTTAACCGAAGACGGCACGCTGCATATTGCGACCGACTGGCAGAACTATGCCGAACACATCGACGAGCAGATGGCGGCGGACGCCCGCTATCACATGCTGGAGCGCGTTAACCACAACGGCGATCAACCATTGGAGCGACCCGGCACCAAGTTCGAACGACGCGGCTTGGCGCTCGGTCACGAGATCGTCGACTGGAAGTTCACGCTCGCCGGGACGCGCTAGAAGAACAAGATATGGATACCATCCACAACGTACTGCACTGCGAGCGCGACCAGCACGACACCGAGTAATCGACTGATCACGTTGCCGCCAGTTTCGCCGAGAATTCTCATGACAGGCGTGGTCAGCAACATCAACACTAACGCGATCAGCAACACCAGCATCGCCATACCCATCAAACCGAAAAACGCGAGCCAGCTTTTTTCAAGCTCGACGAGTAACAGCAATAACGTCGCGAGCGCGCCTGGCCCGGCGATCAATGGAAACGCCAGCGGAAACACCGACACATCTTCGCGATAGCGCGCCTCGTCCTGCTCACGGACGGTGGTCGAGCGCAAGCCCGACTGGCGCGCAAACACCATGTCCACCGCCATCAGGAATAGCAGCAAGCCGCCAGCGATCTTGAACGAGGCGACAGAGATGCCGAGCGTCTCCAGCAGACGCTGGCCCACAAGCGCGAAAATCCAGAAAATTGCGGCTGACAGCGCGACAGACTTGAACGCCATTTTGCGCCGATAGCTAGGCTCACCGCCCCGCGTCAAACCGCCAAAAATCGGCACGAGCGTGATCGGCTCGATCACGACGAACAGCACGACAAAGTGACGGATTAATTGTTCGATGAATTCGTTCATCAAGACATCTTCTATTGCGGTTGTGCGGGCTTAATCAGGCGTGCGGAGTATAGAGCGCATGCTGTGACAACGACAAGCGCTCAACCGTCTTTAACGGTCGTTTCCGCCGACGGTGGCAATGGCGCCTTCGGTCGCATCGATGGATGCGCGACGACCAACGCCAACACGATGGACGGCACGCCGCACACGGCGGCATACAAGAAGAAACCGATCCAACCAGCCCAGTCGGCGTCGCGCGCCGGACTCGTCATGAAACCCTCGAACACGGCCGGCCAGCCGTCCCATGTCTGAACACGCCCGGAAAAACCAGCCACGAATTTGCCGGAAATAACGCTCAACGAGCTAAACAGTGCGTACTGCGTTGCGGTAAACGTCACGTTAGTCAGGCTCGATAAATAGGCAATAAGTGCGGTGCCCGCAAATCCTTGTGCGAAGTTGTCGCCACTAATTGTGACTGCCAAGGCCCACAGCTGTGGCCCCTGAAAGGCCAGGAACGCGAAAAACAGATTGGTACCCGCGATGAGTAAGCTTGCGACGATCAAGCTGCGATAGATACCCCACCGCAACATGGCCACGCCGCCTGCGGCGACGCCGACGAGCGCGACCACCAGACCATACACCTTGGCGACGCTCGCCACGTCCGACTTACTGAACCCTAAATCGATGTAAAACGGATTCGCCAAGATGCCTAATACGTAATCGCTGGTACGGAAAAACAGGATGTAGAGCAAAATTGGCGCAGCTACCCAACCGACACGCCGGAAGAATTCCAGGAAAGGCTTCACCACGCTCTCCACGATCCATTCTTTCCATGATGCGGTACGCGGCCGCGTGATCGACTGTGGCTCGGGGCTGAGCAAAACGGTCGCAACGCCAACACCCATCAGCAGCGCCATGACCTTGTATGTCATCGCCCAATCCGACCACTCGGCGACATACAGCGCAAACGCACCGCTGAAAATGAGCGCGACCCGATAACCGTACTGATACGCCGCCGCCAGCAAACCTTGCATGTCGGTCTCATCGGACTCAACGCGATACGCATCGATCACAACATCCTGCGTCGCTGCCATCAACGCGGTGGCCAAGACCACGATCGCGAACAACGCAATGTTGGCCGCCGGATTCATCGTCGAGAGCACCAGCAGACAGATAGCAACCGAACACTGGCTCAAGAACAACCATGCGCGCCGTCGACCCAACCACTCCGTCAGGAATGGCAGACGCGCCGAATCAATTAACGGTGCCCACAAGAATTTCAGCGCATAGGCAAAACCGATCCACGCAAAGGTTGAAATCAGCTTGCGCTCAACGCCCGCCTCTTCCAGCCACACCGTCAGCGTGGCATACACCAATGGCAGCGGCAGCCCACCCGAAAATCCCAGAAAGAAATTGGTGACGACCGTTGATCGCAGCCAGGCATAGCGCTGCTGCAAACGCTGCAGCGCGCCGCCCTCAGAGCGAGAAGTCGTAATCAATCGTCACCGGTGCATGATCAGAGAAACGCGCGTCGCGGTAAATGTCAGTGCCTAACACCTTGCCGCCCAGAGCCGGTGTCGTCATCTGGTAGTCAATCCGCCAGCCGGTATTGTTCGCCCATGCCTGACCACGATTCGACCACCACGAATACTCGTGTTCTTCCTGCGGCAATTCACGGAACGCATCGACGTAACCGGTGCCCTTCGTCAACGTATCCATCCACTCGCGCTCTTCGGGCAGAAAGCCGGAATTCTTCTGGTTGCCGCGCCAATTGCGAATATCTGCTTTGGTGTGCGCGATGTTGTAGTCACCGCAGATCACGTATTCGCGGCGGCGGCGCTTCAGGTTCTTGAGGTGTTTGTGAAAATCCGCAAGCACCTGCATCTTGTACGCCTGGCGTTCGTCACCTGATGTGCCAGATGGTAAGTAGACAGACACGACGGCGAGCCCATTCAGCTGCACTTCAAGATAACGGCCTTCGCGGTCGATCGCCTCGATACCCATGCCACGCACGACGTTGTCCGGCTCGTGGCGAGAATAAATCGCAACACCGCTATAGCCTTTTTTCTCGGCGTCCTCGTAATAGCAGTGATAACCCTCTGGACGAAACACATCGTCGGTCAGCTGCCATTCCCTTGTTTAGCGGCCTGTTGCCCGGTTCGGCGTTGATGCTGCCCGGTTTCGTGGGCGATGCGGACTATTCGGTCACTCAGCGCGATGAATTCGGGGTGCTCGATGTGCGTATTGGCGCTCGCATCAACGATCGCTTCACGATCCTCGCCTTCGCAGAGAACCTGACCGATGAGACCTATCTCAACGAGGTGATTCCGGCGATTGAATTTGGCGGCTCGTTCCTCTCGCCTGGCGGTCTTCGTCGCTTTGGGGTGGAGATGGCTTACGATTTCTGAGCTATCCGGGCCGCCGGCAGCGGCGATCCAAAGGCCCCACTTCTGCTAAGAGCTTTAATTCCAGGCGAATCCGGCGAGACTCTCCCTCTAGACCAGGGAGCGCGTAC
>JBCBZK010000148.1:0-8540 GCA_039815365.1 Pseudomonadota bacterium
CACGCCTTAAATACATCCGTGTCGGCTCATGGGCGACGTCCTGTCGCCCAATGTTTTTTGTCAGTGCGATCAAACCAACGCCGCTAGGACACGCCACCAATTCGTCAAGACCACGACGAACGTGGTGAAGTGGGTTTTCCCAACCACCCCTCAAGCCCAATGCGCTACCCACCAGAACGCTTCCCGTACGTAGCACGCGACTGATAGATACCTTTAACGAAGGGCGTTGGGCGACAGGACGTCGCCCACCGAGCGCACATGGATGTGCTTGTAGCGTCCCGTCGTTAAAGGTATCTATCAGTCGCGTGCGGCAATAGAACGCTAGCGCATCTGTACTGCGTGGTGCACTCGCCAGATCGGATTCAAAGCCGCAAGTTGAATGAACTCCCGCAAGTCGGCGATAGATTTTTTGCGAGTACTGGCGATGTCGAGGAGGAATGCGATGACAATAAGAGCAATAGCGACCAGGCCGAGGTTGATGTTTTGCTCGCCGATGAAATACACGCTGGCGGCAAACAGCGGGACCATGGGCAGTACGGCGAGCGCGAGCGGTACGGACAGAATGCATTGGTAAACGACCAACGTGAGCAGCAGCAGTGTTGACCAGTCGAGGAGCGCGGAAATGTCGGTGATCGCGGTGGGAACGGGGAGTGCTTTGAGGGCGCACAGCATGCCGAGCACGAGCGCGGCGGCGGCGATGTCATGCAAAGGTGCGTAGCGCCGGTTTTGGTACAGGCCGTTGTAGCGCTCTATCCAGTGTTTGAGAGGGGCGTTGTCGGCAACATTCATGTGAGGGCGCTCGAGGTGTCTGGGTGCATTATCACCCGTCATGTTCGTTAAGTCTGCGTTCAGGTGGATCACTTATCCTAGTCACACAATTTGATACCATGCCCACGTTGTATTGGGATGGCTAATTAATGGGAGCCAAAAATGCGTACATCGAAACGAATTATGTCAATTGCAGCGGCATCTGCGCTGTCTGTGGTGCTTACAGCTTGCACCACGCTCGACCCTTACTCGCGTGAGGAAAAAACCAGCAATGCCACTAAGGGCGCGCTGATAGGAGCTGCCGTTGGTGCGGTAGCGGGCCTGATCTCCGGTGATGACGCCGTAGATCGCCGTCAACGAGCGCTCATTGGTGCCGGCGTTGGCGCACTTGCCGGCGGTTCTGTCGGCGTTTACATGGACCGTCAGGAAGCTGAGCTGCGCGCGCAGCTCGAATCCAGCGGCGTGAGCGTCACGCGTGTGGGCGACAACATTACGTTGAACATGCCAGGCAACATCACGTTTGCGACGAACAGTAGTGATTTGAATCCTGCGTTCTTTAACGTGCTCGGATCAGTAACAACGGTGCTGACCAAGTACGAGAAGACTGTGGTTGAAGTTGCGGGCCATACGGACAGTGACGGCAGTGCGGAGTACAACCAGGCGTTGTCCGTGCGTCGTGCGAATACGGTCTCTACCTATTTGAGCGGCCAAGGTGTCATCTCGCAGCGCATCATCGCGCTGGGTGAAGGCGAGCGTCGTCCGATTGCCGGTAACGATACAGCGGCAGGCAAACAAGCCAACCGTCGTGTTGAGCTCACGCTGGTGCCGTTGACGGGCTAAATCATGTCATTATTCACCGGCCGTCGGGGTTGCCTGACGGCCGGTTTTTTTTGCACGGAATTCTCATGAATAAACGGTTAGTGTCGAAGATCCTGGGGGTCGTTGTAGCGTTGCTCGCAGGTCTGTTTGGGCTGTTACAGAAAAATCTGGCGGGCGAGGATTGGAGTGCGGCGCGCGACGAAGCATGGGTACAGACCTCTGCGACCGTTTATAAAATACTGCCTGATGACACGCGCGGCTCGCAGCATCAGCGATTCCTGGTGCGCAGCCCGGGCGGACAGTCACTGCTAATCGCGCACAACATCGATCTGGCGCCGCGCATTCCGTTGTCGGAAGGCGATGTATTGGAGATCGCCGGGCAGTTTGAATTCAACGACAAAGGTGGCGTCATTCACTGGACGCATCATGATCCGCAAGGGCGCCACGATGGTGGCTATATTGAGTTGAACGGCAAGCGCTACCGCTAAGCGACGCTTTTGCGTATGCTCGCGCGCCATCAGCCAGTGGGAGACATCTATGGCGACAATCATTGACGGTAAGGCGCAAGCCGCAGCATTGCGTGAGCGCATCAAGATCGATACAGCAACGTTGGTCGATCAAACCGATGTGCGGCCAGGTTTGGCGGTCGTCATTGTTGGTGATGACCCTGCGAGTCAAGTGTACGTCCGCAACAAAGGCAAGCAAGCAGAGGCGGCAGGATTCAACTCCTATACACATCGTTTGCCAGACGACACAAACGAAGTCGCGCTGAAATCACTGATCGATGATTTGAACGCTGACCCAGCGGTTCACGGCATTCTTGTGCAGTTACCGCTGCCCGATCAGATCGACGAGCAGAGCGTTATCAACACGATTGACGCGGATAAAGACGTCGATGGATTCCATATCCAAAACGTCGGTCGGTTGTCGCTAGGTTTGCCGGGGTTCGTGCCGTGCACACCACTGGGCTGTCTGAAGATGATCCGTAACACGGGTCAGGAGTTGGCCGGCATGGAAGCGGTTATCGTCGGCCGCTCAAACATTGTCGGCAAACCAATGGCAGCGCTGCTGCTTGCCCAGAATTGCTCGGTCACGATCGCACACTCAAGAACGCGAGATCTGCCAGACGTGTGCCGCCGTGCAGATATTTTGGTTGCAGCGGTTGGCCGCCCTGGCTTGGTGAAAGGCGACTGGATCAAGCCAGGCGCGATTGTGATCGATGTCGGTATCAACCGCATTACCGACGTTGACGGACGTAACCGCCTGACGGGTGACGTTGATTTTGTTGAAGCATCAAAGCACGCTGGTTTTATCACGCCGGTGCCGGGTGGTGTCGGTCCAATGACGATCGCGTGTTTGCTGGCGAATACTCTGGATGCGGCGCAGCGTTCCGTCGACGTTTCAGACTAAGCCTTAACGGTCGTTTGGGCAGAGTTTGGGTCTCAGCGTTAACGTCCTGCTGCCTCCCAATAGGCTTTTCAAAAACACGCCGTGAATACATCCCTGTAGGCTCATGGGCGACGTCCTGTCGCCCAATGGTTTTTGAAAAGCCTATTGGGAGACAGCAGGACCCGGATGGTGTCTCTCACAGCACCTATCAAAATATGTCTTGCGCTCGCTCGCCACTAAAGAAAACGGCCGCAAAAGCGGCCGTCATTGAGAAGCGCTTTAGCGCGCGGATTACGCTGCCATCGCTACCTTCAGTTTTTTAATCGCCGCATTTTCAATCTGGCGAATACGTTCGGCGGATACGTCGTAACGCGCCGCCAACTCATGCAGCGTTGATTTGGACTCGGACAACCAGCGTTGCTGCAGAATATCGCGGCTACGATCGTCAAGGTCCATCAACGCATCGGTCAGCTGAGCAGATGCGTTGCTTTGCCAGTCAGCACTCTCTACGAGATCGGCAGGGTCGGCATTCTCGCTACGCAAAAACGCTGCGGGTGCAAATGTCTTTTCATCATCGTCAGCCGGGCCCAGATCGAATGTCGCATCACGAGCGGTGAGACGCTTTTCCATCTCGGTCACTTCGTGTGGGCTCACGCCTAAGTCTTTGGCGACGGCTTGTGTTTCTTCGTGCGACAACCAGGCAAGATTCTTCTTCGCTTTGCGAAGATTAAAGAACAGCTTGCGTTGTGCTTTGGTCGTGGCGACTTTGACAACACGCCAGTTGCGCAATACGAACTCGTGAATCTCAGCACGAATCCAATGTACCGCGAACGACACGAGGCGCACGCCGACGTCAGGGTTGAAGCGTTTGACGGCTTTCATCAAACCCACGTTACCTTCCTGCACCAGGTCGCCAATCGGCAGACCATAGCCGCTGTAACCTTTCGCGATGTGCACGACAAAGCGCAGGTGCGCCATGACTAACGAGCGCGCCGCGTCCAGGTTTTCGTTTTCAATAAAGTCACGAGCCAACGTCTGCTCGTCTTCTTTCGTCAAAACAGGAATCGCGCTGACGGCCTGAATATAGGCGTCAAGACTGCCTACCGGTCCGGCAAGCATCAATTCTTGTTTCTTCAATGCGATAGCAGCTGTCATGTCGTTCTTCCGTGTTCCAAGAGGTTGTAGGCGTAGACCGCCCGCAGCCTGTATTTATTACGTGATTTTAGCACTCTAAGCGTTAGAGTGCTAAGCGGCACGTGGGTTCCATGACTTTAATCGAATTTCAGCGGTGTTTGGATGCAATGATACTCTATTTGGGATCAATACGCCGCATATGACGCGCGGTCGCAAACCACGAGCCACTGAGTCCGAGCGCAACACCAACGCCGACAATAATACCGATCTCTTTGAGTGTTGGACCCAGAAGCGACCAACCACTGCCATACAGCCCTGCCAGCTGGCTGACGGGCCCGCCGAGCAAGCTCAGCATGACTGCCAGCAAGCCAAGCGCCATCAGCCCACCGCCCAGGCCATACCAAAGACCGGTGTACAGAAACGGCCGTCTGATGAACGGATCGCTTGCGCCAATGAGTTGCATGATCTCGATTTCATCGCGCCGGTTCTGGATGTCGAGGCGGATGGTGTTGCCGATGACGACCAGCAACCCGAGCCCCAACGCGCCGCCTGCGATCCATATCGCACGGCGCACCAGATTCAGGATCGCCTGAAAGCGCGCTATCCACTCGGTGTCGAGTTGCACAACGTCGGTTTCAGGCAAGCCGTCGAGTTCCTGACGCAGCAGATCGCTCGCCTCGGGCGACAACGATGCGAGCGGACGCACGACCAGCGTATGTGGCAACGGGTTGGTCTCGAGACTGTCGAGCGCATCGCCGAAGCCGGACTGCTCGGCGAAACCGGCTAGCGCCGTATCCGAGTCGATAACGGTGACGTCCTCAATGTCGGCGCGCGAGCGCAGCAATTTGGCAAGATTGGTTGCCGTATCTAACGACACATCGGGTTGCAGATAGGCAGAAAAATCGACGGCGTCTTGCCAGCCTCCAGTCACCTCTAACGCATTTTTGACCATCACATGTAGCGCGGCGGGCAGTGCCAGCGTGATTGCGATCACGAGGATCGTCATGAAGCTTGCGAGTGGCGAATACGCGAGTTTGCCTAGCGATGAGACGAATACTTGTAAGTGCCGGGTGAAGTAGGCGCCGATCATTGTTGGAACAACTCCGGCGTTCGGGTCAAGCTGGCCGTGTCGTGCTTGAGCGCGCCGTCCGCAAGTTCAATGCGTCGATGGCCAAGACTGTCGATCAGGTTAATGTCATGCGAGGCGATGACGAGCGTCACGCCAATTTCCTGGAAGCGCTCGAACAAATTCATGATGCCCAGTGAGAGTTCCGGATCAAGGTTGCCCGTCGGCTCATCGGCGATCACGATTTTTGGCCGCGCAACGATGGCGCGGGCAATGCCGACGCGTTGCTGCTCGCCGGAAGACAATGTCTCCGGTCGCTGTTTTTCTTTGCGCAACAAATCGACTTGATCGAGCGCGGCGCGCACACGTTTGCCAATATCGCGATGATTCCAGCCTGCGATGATCAGCGGCAGGGCGACGTTGTCGAACACGGTGCGGTCGAACAGCAGTTTGTGATCCTGAAACACCATGCCGATATCGCGCCGATAGGCTGGCAAGCCGCGTCGGCTCACACCCCGCGTACTGCGATTGTCGACCAGGAGCTGGCCGCGCGTCGGGCGTTCGATCAGCCCGATCAGACGCAGCAATGTGCTCTTGCCGGCGCCTGAATGGCCGGTGACGAAGGTCAGCTCGCCAGCCTCGATCATCAGATTCAGATTAACGATCGCCTCATGGCCGCCGGGGTATCGCTTGCTGACGTTATCGAAATGGATCATTCCTGATCGCCTAATAGCGCCTGTGCAAAACCGTCGGCTTCGAACGGTTGCAGATCGTCGATGTGTTCGCCGATGCCGATGAAGCGCATCGGAATGCCGAGTTGATCTGCGATCGCGAGCAATATGCCACCTTTGGCGCTGCCGTCCAGCTTGGTGACGGTAATGCCGGTGAGCGTGAGCGCTTTGTGGAAATCGCGCGCTTGTTGCATCGCGTTTTGCCCCTGGCTGCCGTCAATCACCAGCATGACCTCATGCGGTGCGCTGGCATCGTGCCGACCAATAACCCGCTTTACTTTGGCAAGCTCGTCCATCAGGCCTTGTTGATTTTGCAGTCGGCCCGCCGTGTCGGCGATCAACACATCGATGTTGCGCGCGGCGGCCGCGCTGATAGCGTCGAATACGACGGCTGCTGGATCTGCGCCGCTGGTCTGCGCAATGACAGGCACATCGTTGCGCTCACCCCAAGCCTGCAGTTGTTCGACAGCTGCCGCCCGGAAGGTATCGGCGGCCGCGAGCATGACGCTGTGTCCCTGTTGTTGAAACTTCTTGGCTAACTTTCCTGCCGTGGTTGTCTTGCCGGCGCCGTTAACGCCTACCATCAAGATGACAAACGGGCGCGCATCGCCAATGACCAGCGGTTGTTCGCTGGGCTTCAAAATGTCGCTCAAGGTGCGCTTCAGCCCATCCTGCAGTGCGTCGGCATCTTTCTTGTCACGCCGTGCCAGCGACTTGTTGAGTCCGGTCATGACTTTGTCAGCAGTCTCGATACCGACGTCAGCCATGATCAGGCGCGTTTCGATTTCTTCGAGCACGGCGTCATCGATACGCCCGCCGGGCATCAACTCGGTGATGTCGCGTGTCAGCCACGAGTCACCCTTGTTGAGGCGCGCCCGCAGTCGCTTGAAGAAGCCGGGTTTTTTGCTCTCGTCAGCCATTGCTCTTTGCCAGATCAGTCATGCCGCTAATGCTAACAGTCGGCCCTGTGGTTTTAGAAGCACGCAAGGAGGGTTAATCTCACTGGATGGCGAAACGACGATCTGACAACAGCGTGCGAATCATCGCAGGACAGTGGCGCAGCCGACGCCTTCGCGTGGCTGATCTGGAGGGGCTCAGGCCGACAGGGGACCGCGTGCGTGAGACGCTCTTTAATTGGCTCTCGCCGCACTTACCCGGTGCGCGCGTGCTAGATGCGTTTTCCGGCAGCGGCGCGCTTGGCTTTGAGGCGTTGTCGCGCGCGGCAGCACACGCCACGTTGATCGATAATCAAGCGCAATGCGTGGCGACGCTTGAAGATAACGTCCGAGTGCTGGGCGCCAACGCCACGGTGATACGCGCCGATGTGCGCCGATGGCTGCGAGATAGCGCCGTCAGCGCGCCGTTTGATGTGGTGTTTGTCGATCCGCCGTTTGCCGATGACGACATAGCCGATTTGTGTACACTGCTGGTGGACAAAGGGTGGCTGGCGCCCGGCGCGCACGTTTACGTGGAGCAACCGATGACAGCCGAAACCCACATGCCGCCAGCGTTGCGGCTACTAAAATCGCGAACGGCCGGCGCCGTTACTTTCGCGCTGTATTTGCTTGTGAATGAGGACGAGACTGATGAGTGAGATTGCCGCTATGTACCCGGGCACGTTTGATCCGGTCACTCATGGCCACGAAGACCTGGTTCGCCGCGCTGCGCGGTTGTTTTCGCGTGTTGTTGTTGCGGTCGCCGCGAACCCTGGTAAAGCCCCGATGTTTGGTTTGGGTGAGCGTGTTGAGTTGGCGCGCGGCGTGTTCGGCGATATTCCAAACGTCACTGTGACGGGTTACACCGGCCTGACGATTGAGTTCGCCCGCGACAACGGATTGGGCGTTCTCGTGCGTGGTTTGCGCGCTGTTTCAGATTTTGAGTATGAATTTCAATTGGCGAATATGAACCGCCATTTGGTGCCGGAAGTGGAAAGCGCGTTTCTGACACCACAAGACAAGTATTCCTATATCTCATCCACGTTGGTGCGCGAGATCGCCAAGCTCGGCGGTGATGTCAGTGAATTCGTAGCGCCGTCGGTGCGCGACGCACTGAAAGTTAAGACTGGCAATTAGTGCAGTAAAAGGTGGAACGCTGACCGATGACGCGTTGGGTGATCGGTTTGCGACAGGTGCGGCAGGGTTTGCCCGCGCGTCCGTAAGTCGCAAGTTGTTGGCTGAAGTAACCCGGCGCGCCGTCGCCGCCAAAAAAGTCGCGCAGCGTTGTGCCGCCGGCCTCGATAGCACGCGTCAGGATCACCTTGATGGCTTGTGCCAGTTTGATCATGCGTGGTCGCGACATTTTGCCAGCCGCACGCAACGGGTGAATGCCTGCCATGAACAACGCTTCGCTGGCGTAGATATTGCCGACACCGACAACCACCTGAGCGTTCATGATGAAGGCCTTGATCGCAACCGTGCGTCCGCGACTCTCACGATATAAGTGCTCACCGTCGAACGCCTCGGACAACGGCTCCGGACCGAGCTTTGCGATCAGAGCGTGGGCGTGCGGGTCTTCCGCCCACAAAAGACACCCGAATCGGCGCGGATCATGAAACCGCAGCGCTAGATCGTTGTCGAAAACAATATCGACGTGATCATGTTTGCGCCGCCGGTGGGCTGGGTCTGTAACGACCA
>JBCBZK010000089.1:0-14052 GCA_039815365.1 Pseudomonadota bacterium
CGCAACACAACAGCTTTCACGTTCTCATCGGTTCGCGCCTGGCGCAACAGTCGTGCGGTTGAGTCACCGCCAATCTCGCCGGGAGGTGCTTCGCCATCGATGATAGAACCGGCTGCAACGACGACGGCAACGACGTCATCGGCTTCCGGCGCGACATCACCCAATCGCTTGGCAGCAAGATATTGCCCCATGCCAACCTGTGCAAAGGTGCTTTCGTCGTCCTCCGACTCGCCCACCTGCTCGATCATTCGCTGGCGCATGTCAGTCACCGTTGCCAGCGAATCGACCATGCCCAGCCGCAACGCGGTCGTCGCAAAATCGCCGTTATCCTTTGCAAGTTCTACGTCAAAGTTATCGGCAAAGCGCTGCATGCTGCCAGCCTCCATGCCTCGAGCTTGCTCAACGACGCCGGTGTAGCTCGACCAGAGCCGCCCAAGAAGTCGCGCACCGAACGCCCGGTCTTCGTCTGACATGTTGTTACGCACGTAAGGCTCAACAAAGCTCTTATGCGTACCGACCTTGAAGACGTTCCACGTAATGGAGAGCTTGTCGATTGCTTCCGCGTAGTAATTGCGGAACCGGCCATAACCTTCGGCGAGCACCAGACCATTGGGGTCCAGCAATACTTCATCCGCATGCACCGCAAGGAAATACCCTTGCTGCGTGTACATCGAACCGTATGCAATGACAGGTTTGCCTGATGCCTTGAATGCAGTAATCGCATCTGCGACGGCACTGAGCTTGGTCAATCCGGCTGATGTCACGCTATCGGTACGTAAATAAATTGCCTCGATAGCATCGTCGTCAGCCGCATATTCGAGCGCTTCGATAACATCACGCACAAGCGTTTGTGGCACTGCATTGCCCGTTGCCTCATCCAGTGCTCGATCAAGCGGTGTACCCGCAAGTTGCTCAGTCAGAGCCCCACGCGGCGCGATCACGAGCGCAGCCGTACCTGGAACCGTTGGTGGCGTCGGCGAAATCGCGACAAGAATGATCGCAAAAATAGCAATCAGGAAAATGAAATGCAGGATCTTGCGGACACCATTGAAGATGCCCCAGACGCCTCGAAAAAAACGGACGAACAGATTCGGTTGGCTTTGCATAATCTTAGGTCTTATAAAAACACGAGAGATAACGAAGGCCAGAAGGTTATCACGATCACCGACAAAAGGAGGATCAGCAAGAATGGCAGCGTCGCCGCATACACCTCCGTAATCGGTCTTTCAAAGCGATAGCTGGCGATGAACAGGTTCAGTCCAACTGGCGGCGTCAGGTAACCGAGCTGCATCGTTGCCAAAAAGATCATGCCCAGGTGTATCGGGTCGATACCGTATTGAAGTGCCACTGGCAATATCAGCGGCACGACGAGCACGAGTGCCGAGAAAATATCCAAAATCGCGCCGAGTGCGAGCAAGAACAGCAGCAGCAACAGGAGGAATGTCGTCGGGCTCGAGACATACCCGGAGATCCATGCGAGCAATTGTTGCGGCGCCTCGGTATCGATCATGATGTTGGTCGACGCCAGCGAGACACCGAGGATCACGAGGATGCCGCCAACGAGCAACATGGACTCGCGCATGATGTCCGGTAGTTGCTTCAACGAGATCTCACGCAAGATGAAAACCTCGACAATGACCGCATAGAGCGCGGTGACCGCTGCGGCTTCAGATACTGCGAAGTACCCTGAGTAAATGCCACCCAGTACAACGATCGGCAGCGGTAGCTCCCAGATACTCTCACGCAACGCCGCAAAGACTTTTTTGCTGCTGAACGCCGCTAGCGGTTGCGCTGTGCCGCGATTCACCCAAAGGCTCCATCCAGCCAGCATCACAAGCATCAGCATGCCCGGCAAAATGCCCGCTAGAAACAGGTCGTCAATCGGGACTTGCGCGACAATGCCATACAAAATCAGAGGCAACGAAGGCGCGAACAACAAACCCAGGCTACCGGCCGATGTGACCAACCCCAGATTGAACTTGGGTTCGTAGCCGGCTTGCGACAACGCCGGATACAAAATCGCCCCTAGCGCAATGATCGTCACACCTGATGCGCCAGTGAACGCCGTAAAGAACGCGCAAGCGGCGAGCGCGACAATTGCAAGACCTCCGGGCATCCACCCGAGCAGCGCCTGCGACAGACGGACCAATCGACCCGGTGCCTGACTTTCACTGAGGACATATCCGGCAAACGTGAACAACGGAATTGCGAGTAACACCGGCATTTCGGCGATAGAGAAAAATTCGATAACTAACGCCGACAGATCAATCTCTTCGCGGTGATAGGACCACAAAGCGCTCGATGCAATTATCGCAAACAGCGGTGCACCGAACAGCGCCAGCAGCAACAGTACAAGACCGAATACGATCACGATTCTGATGCCTTGCGTGATGACTTGGAGAACAATCTGATCAGCTCACTGACCGACAAACAGACGTAGCGCCAAGACATCAATGCAAACGCAACCGGCATGACAATCTGAAACCACCAAGCTGGCTGGCCGCCCAGCAACGTGTCCTCGAATTCTCGCGATGACGCGACAAAGCGCCACGCGTGATAGGCCACAAGGCCACAAACAGCAGCTGTGAAAATATGCGTCATCGTGCGGGCGATACGGTTACCAAGCTCTGGCAGGAAGCGCGACAAAACATCTATCGAAATGTGCTTGTCGGCGCGCGCTGCCGCAACGGCACCGGCCAGTGCCAGCCATAACACCATCAAACGCAGCGCTTCATCCGCCCAGATTAAACCGCTGCCAAACATGTTACGCATGATGATCTGGCTGGTCGCCAGCAAAATCATCGCACCTAACAACAAGACGAGTACGGTGTCTTCGGCCGCTTTGCCCCAGCGGGCCAATCGATCAAGCATCAAAACTAACGCTTACCGTTCGTCAGTCTGCGCTAGCCCGCTCATCGCGGTAGCCATCAAGCAGATCAATGACCTTGGCGTACAACTCGGAAGAATAGACACCTTCTTTCGCCAACCGCTCGTTGGTCGCCTCGACGGCTTTACGCCACGCGGGCAACTGCCCGGCGTCGAGCTCAACCATTTCGATTCCCACGCCAGCCAACGCTGTCATTGCTTTTTCATTGTCGATGCGATTCGCTTCTTCGAAGTTTGCATAAATCCCGTTAAGCACATCCGCGACAATCGCTTGGTCTTCATCTGATAAGCGCTTGAAGCGCTTCTTGTCGATCGCCATAAACGCCATGGTGTAAACCAACGGCAACTGGGTGCCGTATTTGACTTTCGTATGCCATTGCAACACCAGCGCGCCCACCGGCGGCGTAGCAACCACATCTAACAATCCCGTCTGCAAGCCAGTCAAGACATCCGTGACCGGCAACGTGACTGGCGACAACTCGAGTGCTTGCATACCGGCATAGCTGATCGTGTCACCTTCAGGCACCCAAACTTTCTGATCCTTGAGATCTGACAAGTTGCGAACCGGCGTATTACCCAACACCATCGCGAAACCGCCACCGGCAAACCCGAAACTCACGAAACCGGCGTCTTCCAACCCGGCCTTCAATTCGGCGTCGAGGCGCTCGCGCACGAAATCCACTTCATCCAGCGAGTTGAACAGCAACGGCAAGCCGTAAATCGACAAGTCCGGATAACGTTCCATCAAGCTGCCGGCAGTGAATGCACCGCCATGCAATTGACCGATCTTCACTTTGCGCAGGACTTTCTTGTCGTTACCCATCACGCCACCACCAAACAATTTGATAATGACGCGCCCATCGGTGCGCTCTTTGATTTGTTTCGCCCCTGCGCGCATATCGCGCATCCACTGCGAGTTTTCAGGGGCAATAGTTGCCAGCTTGAAAGTTTCAGCACTGGCGACGTTCAAGGTCAGGCCTAGCAATGCGGCCGCAACGATTCTGACAACAGCGTTCATGTCTGTGAGCCCTCCCGGGCAAATCCATTATGTTTACTTATGATACGCCTGAAGCCGTGAAGGTTCCGTGAACCTGTGGCTTGCCAACCGCAACCATCCATGTTCTTACTGACCGCGAAAACGACTGCTTTGTTGCAGTAATTTCAGAAATAATCCTGGCCGCTCTGAAGTAAGGCACGCGCATCACGCTGCGCGAGGGTATTGGTTAACGTCAATCCGTCAGCGTCAACAGGCGCTGCCAACACCTCGTTCAGCAAGCGATCATGCAATTCTTGCTCGTACAGCAAACGTGCATAGCCGCGCGCGAACTCAACCTTGACGGACAAATCCTGACCATCCGTTAACTCGATTGCTTTTTCGAAGTATTGGCGACCGACTTCCGGCAATCCGCCCAAAGCAGGCGGGCGCAACGTGTTCAAAATACCCAGGTAGCTGTTCAGAGCACCTTGCTCTGATGTCGGTCGCAAGGGCAAAACCTTGAGCAACAACGCTTCGATATGCGGCAATCTGGCAAGTGCGCCCCAATCGTCGCTGTGCGCCCGGATGTACGCCAAAGACGACACGGCGTAGGTCTGCGCGATATCGGCGTTTTTCTCGTTAACCTGTTCCAGCGAGTCTTCAAACGCCTGGAACGGCACAGACGGCCACCCGCAGCCGTCCTCGATTGCCTCGCACACAGCGCGTTCTGCATATTCGAGAGCGCGACCGGTGAGCAGTTTGGCCCGATCCGGATCGCGTGCGAATACTGCACCATAAGCCGCGTAGAGATCTGCGGCGGCCGCGAGAATCGCAGGATCGTCAGGGTTACCTTCGAGCAAACTGTCGAGCAGCAACAAATACGCAGGCGCGCCATCTGCAACGATCTCAGGGTCAGGCTGGTTGAACACCGCTTTGCCGAGATTGTCCGCAAAGCCGCTCGCTGCGTTGGATACGAGCCCTGCGCAGCCGCCAAGCGCGACGGACGCAAACAGTATTGCCAGTAACCGCAGCATCGTGCCTAGATTTTTTCGCGAATACGCGCCGCTTTACCGGTACGACCGCGCAAGTAGTACAGCTTCGCGCGACGGACGTCGCCACGACGTTTGACGGTGATATCGCCGATACCATGACTGTAGGTCTGGAACACGCGTTCAACGCCCTCGCCATGTGAAATCTTGCGTACCGTGAACGATGAGTTCAGTCCGCGGTTTTTCTTAGCGATAACGACACCTTCGAAAGACTGCAAGCGCTCACGCTCCCCCTCTTTCACTTTGACCTGCACAACCACAGTGTCACCAGGACCGAACTCCGGGACTTCGCGGGTCATTTGTTCGGCATCAATCGCGTCAATAATCTTGCTCATGTCTCTCACCACTCGTGCCAACAGCACGCATTGCACTCAAATTACTCGTCAACGGCGTCATTGCATGACGCCAAAAATGCTTCCAGCAACACGCGATCCTCATCGTTCAGCGTTGCTCTGTCAATCAGCTCAGGCCGGCGTTGCCACGTTCGACCTAACATCTGCTGGCGCCGCCAGCGTGCGATCGCGGCATGATCACCGCTCATCAACACGTCCGGCACTGTGCGCCCTTCGGCAACATCAGGCCTCGTATAGTGTGGGCAGTCCAGCAACCCTTCCGAAAAAGAGTCCTGTGCCGCCGATTGCGAGTGCCCCAAAACGCCGGGCAACAAACGCACAACACCATCCAAAATGGCCATCGCTGCTAACTCGCCGCCACTCAGAACAAAGTCGCCCAGTGACAGCTCTTCATCAATCTCTGCATCGACAATTCGCTCGTCGATGCCCTCATACCTGCCAGCCACCAAAATGACGCCTGGCTCTGTGGCCATACTGGCCAGGCGTTGCTGCGTCAGTGGCGCGCCCTGTGGGCTCATCATCACCACTTTTGCTCGCGGCAACGCCGCTTTCGCGGCGCGAATCGCAGCCACCCATGGGGCGTAAGTCGCCACCATGCCTGGCCCGCCTCCGAACGGCCTATCGTCTACCGTGCGGTGTCGATCCTCTGCAAACGCGCGCGGACTCTGCGTGCCCAGCGCTACCTTGCCATCTTGTACCGCTCGCCCCACCACACCGTATGCACCGACTCTGGCCACTTCGTCTGGAAACAAAGTCACCACCTGCGCTGCGAACAGCGGTGTCGTGCTGTTCATCCGGCTTTGCCGTCAATGCCCGGCCAATCGACCACGATCGTCGCCAAAGCGATATCAACCTCTGCCACCACTTGCCCCACGGCAAATGGAATCAATTCATCGGCTGCGCCTGTCCGCTTTACAACCATGACATCGTGCGCACCAGTTTCGATCAAGTGATCGACGATGCCGATCTCGCCACGATGCACATCGGTAACCGTTGCACCAATCAAATCCGACCAGTAATACTGATCCTCTTCTGCGTCCGGCAAATCGTCGCGCAATACCGTTAACGTCGTACCGTGCATTGCCAGCGCAGCATCGCGATCATCGATACCTGCAAACCGAGCCACAAGCGTTTTGCCTTGTTCGCGGGATTCCAGCACTTCCAGCGACCGACCGTCAGGGCTTTGAAAACGGCTGAATGTAAGCAAGTTCGCCCGAGGTCTGGTCCATGAAAACAGTTTGACCCATCCGCGTACGCCGTACACGCCGCGAATCTCGCCGACAGTGATGCGCGCCTCGCCCGTCACCGCCAACGCCGCCTGACGACCTAGGCTGCTGCCTGTGCCTTGCGATACTGCTTGAGCAGCTGCTTCACGCGATCAGATAGCTGTGCGCCTTCGCCGATCCAGTGGTCAGCGCGCTCGATATCGATGCGCAAACCTTCGCTGCTGCCTTTCGCTAGCGGGTTAAAAAAGCCCAAACGCTCAATGTAGCGCCCATCACGGCGGTTACGGCTATCGGTCACGACCAAATGGTAAAAAGGACGTTTTTTCGCGCCGCCGCGAGTTAATCGAATGGTGACCATGTGTTGTCAACTCAGTTGTTTTAAGCAAGCCCGCCATTGTACAAGTCTCGGCTGTAAAGTGAAATAGATTTAGCCGCGACCGAAAGGCGGCATACTGCCACCCTGCATACCCCGCATGAGCCCTTTCAGGCCACCGCGGGAGACTTTCTTCATCATTTTTTCCATCTGCAGATGCTGTTTGAGCAAACGATTGACATCCTGAATCTGCTGGCCGGCGCCGACAGCGATTCGCCGCTTACGTGACCCATTGATTTTCTTAGGAAAACGCCGCTCATCGGATGTCATCGAGTTGATGATAGCGATCTGTCGGCGAATCTGCTTTTCGTCAATCTTGTCTTTGAGCGCCGCGCTGTTCATCGTGCCGGGCAAGGGCATCTTGTCCATGAGCGCGCTAATACCCCCCATATTCTGCATCTGCTCCAGCTGATCTTTGAGATCGCCTAAGTCGAATCCGCGCCCTTTCTTGAGCTTGGCAGCCAACTTCTTGGCTTTTTGCTGGTCAACTTTGTCCTCGACTTCCTCAACCAGTGACAACACGTCGCCCATACCCAGTATGCGAGACGCCATGCGCTCTGGATGAAATGCCTCTAGCGCGTCGGTCTTCTCACCGACACCGACGAAGCGGATAGGCTTGCCGATCGTCTCGCGAACCGACAGCGCAACACCGCCGCGCGCATCACCGTCTGCCTTCGTCAGCACCACGCCGGTCAGCGCCAGCGTGGTATTGAATGCCGCCGCTGAAGTCACCGCATCCTGACCCGCCATGCTGTCAACAACAAACAATGTTTCTTGGGGTGCGACCGCTGCATGGACTTGTGCAACCTCTGCCATCATGTCGCCGTCGACGTGCAGTCGCCCTGCCGTATCGACGATCAGCACATCGGCAAACTGCTTGCGGGCATCGTCCAGCGCGCGCTCGGCGATCGCGACCGGTGCCTCGCTAGCGTCGCTCGCATGGAACAACGCGCCAACTTCTCCTGCCAGCGTTTGCAGCTGCAGTATCGCTGCAGGTCGGTGAATATCCACACTCACCAACATGACCTTCTTCTTATCTTTCTCAGCCAGGCGTTTGGCTAACTTGGCCGCGGTAGTGGTTTTACCAGCGCCTTGCAAGCCGGCCAGCATGATGACAACCGGCGGCTGCGCCTTGAAATCCAGCGGCACATTAGTCGTACCCAGAACCGACGTTAACTCTGTGTGGATGATTTTGATGAACGCCTGACCCGGCGTCAGGCTTGTGAGCACTTTTTCGCCGAGCGCCTGCTCACGTACCCGATCAATAAATGCTTTTACGACAGGCAGTGCAACATCGGCCTCGAGCAGCGCAAGGCGCACCTGCCTGAGCGTGTCTTTGACGTTATCTTCGGTAATCCGGCCTTTGCCGGTGAGTGCCTGTGTGGCACCGCGCAAGCGTTCTGAAAGGTTATCAAACAAGGTGGGCTACCCGGCTCCTGCAATTGCCGCGTAGTTTAACGCATGCAGATCAGATCGTCAGCGACGCACCTGTCGACAGCATGCGCACATCTCGCGTGGGGATCAGGTCCTGTACCTGTGTCAGGATCAACGCCTCGTCCCCCGGCTTCATTGCTGTTAGCCAGATATCAGGTTGATGATCCAGCTTGATCAGATCTGCTGCAAGCGTCCTTGGGCAATAGTGGCCCGCTGCCTGTGCCAGAGCCGCCTGTTCGTCAGGAAATGACACCTCAACCACGAGTGCTTTCAAGTCTGGCAGCGAATTGAGCAGCGGCCATAGCGTCATGTTAGTGGTCGTATCGCCGCTGATCGCAAACACGCCATCTTCGTGACTGACGCAATACCCTTGGGCCGGCACCGTATGGCGCACGTCTACCGCGTGGAATAGTCGCCCGTTAATATCGACCATCTCACCGGGTTCCAGCAGCTGGTAGCGCACCACGGGGTTCTGGACATCGGGAAGTTGCGCAAAATCCGGCCATATCTCCCAATTAAAGATATGTTTTTGCAATGTCGCGAGCGTTTCGCGTCGACCGTAGACCGTCAATGGATCGCCGATCCTAGCGTCGAAAATGCTGTCAATAAGAAAGGGTAAACCGGCGATATGATCCAGATGTGCATGGGTCAGCAACACATGCCGAATATTGCGCATCTGCTCTAAAGACAGGTCGCCGACACCCGTTCCTGCGTCCAGCAGTACGTCGCTATCGACCAGCATCGCGGACGTACGGGCGCCTCCGCCAATACCACCGCTGCATCCCAGCACCTTAATTTGCATAGTTCACCGCCAGAGCCTTTATCAGCTCATCGTTCGGAGATTGCTTCCAACCCCCGGCAACCGGTGTGGCTGACCTCACTGTCGCCACTTACCAAGTCGCAATGCTTGTGCGATTATTTCGCTTGGCTGCAACTTAGGGCAGCGAAAGCGGAGTTTCTGTGTTTGTTTTCACAATTTTAGCGACCTATCTGGGCGCAGGTTTGCTGCTTTTAGCGTCACCTGCACCAGAAACAGACGGGAAACCGCGTCCGTCTGCGGCCATGCGCGACCGCGTGTTGACGAGTCTGCTCACGTTGATCATCGTACTGCATGGCGCATCGCTCGCCCATGACGTACTGCTCAATGTAGACCATGGCTTCGGTTTTGCCGATGTAGTGAATGTCATTGCATGGCTGTTCGCCGCCATTGGGCTTTATGCTGCGCTGCAACAAGGATTTCGCGCAGTCGCCGGCGTTGTATTGGCAATCGCCGGCATTCTGGTCGCCATTTGCCTGACGATTGAGACAGGCACTGGCGCGCCGTTAACCTGGCAACTCAAATTACATGCGGTGCTATCGCTGCTTGCCTACAGCTTTCTCGCCAGCGGTGCAGTATTGGCCATGGCCTCGCTGGTTCAGGACAGCCAACTTCGCGCTGCCAAAGTCAATCGACTGTCATCCGTTTTGCCGCCGCTAATGGCAACTGAGCAATTCCTCGCAACCCTGACCACGGCTGGCTTCGTGTTTCTGCTCATGGCGATTACCAGCGGTTTCGTTTTCGTAGAAGACCTGTTTACGCAACACCTGACACACAAGAGTGCGCTGTCATTGGGCGCGTTGGTCATTTTCGGACTATTAGTAGTCGGCCGGCGAGCAGCCGGATGGCGCGGTCGCCGCATGTTGCACCTGTATCTAGCAGGCTTCGCAGTGCTGGTACTCGCCTATTTCGGCAGCAAGATCGTGCTCGAGGTGATGCTGGATAAGCAATGGGGCTGATTGACAGCACTGCCTGTCGACTGGTGTCATAGCTAGCCGCGGTTTCGCAATAACAAAAGGTCCCCGTCGTTGAACGACGTCTCTCTTAGCGTCCTGTTCGCCGTTTTGATCGGCTCACTGGTCGTCTCTGCTTTTTTCTCAAGCACTGAAACAGCGCTCATGCGCCTGAACCGCTATCGACTGCGTCACCGTGCGCGGTCCGGCGTTCGCAGCGCAAAAGTTGCCGAAGCGCTGTTGTCCAAACCCGACCGCCTGATCGGCCTGATCTTGCTCGGCAACAACGTCGCGAACGTGCTCGCCGCCTTTGTGGTCGCCGCGATTTCGCAACGGCTCGGCGGCGACCTGGGCACCGCTATCGGCGCAGGGGTACTGGTGTTCGTTCAGCTGATCTTTGCTGAAGTTGCGCCGAAAACGCTGGCGGCACTGCATCCGGAGCGCATTGGCATGCCCGCCGCGCTCGTCTACTACCCGCTTCTCAAAGTGTTCTATCCGTTCGTCTGGCTCACAAACCTGCTGGCAAACGGGGTATTGCGTTTGTTCGGCGTGCGCTCTAGTGAAGTTGATGGCAACGCGTTATCGCACGAGGAATTGCGCACCGTTGTGAATGAGGCCGGCGCGTTGATTTCACGCAAGTACCGAACAATGCTCACCGGCATCCTTGATCTTGAGAAAGTCACGGTTGACGACGTCATGGTGCCCCATAACGATATTATCGGCATTGACCTGGACGACGATTTACCGCGCATTGTGGACATCATCGGCTCGAGCGCACACACCCGCTTACCGGTTTACGAAGACAATATCGACCAGATCGTCGGCGTGCTGCATTTGCGCAGTCTGGTGCGCAAGGGAGAACAAACCGCGTTGACCAAAGCGTTTTTGCGTGGCGCAGCGCGCGAGCCTTATTTCGTACCTGAGGGCACACCGTTGTCGGTGCAACTGGTGCAGTTCCAAAAACGCAAAGCGCGACTCGCGTTGGTCGTCGATGAATACGGCGACATTCAGGGCATGGTCACGCTCGAAGATATTCTGGAAGAAATCGTTGGTGAATTCACTACGGACCCGACTGACCCTAACGCATCGCTGCGCGAAGACAGTGACGGCAGCTTCATCGCACCAGGCGCGATGACGATTCGTGAGCTCAATCGCCAAGTCGGCTGGTCGCTGCCAACCGACTCCGGCCGCACGCTGAATGGGTTAGTACAGGAAACGCTGGAAACGATTCCGGACGCCGGCACGATTGTTGAGGTGAGCACCTACCGCATTGAAATCCTGAGTAGCCACGACAACCGCATTGTCGAGGCACGCTTAACCGAAACAGCGCCTGCCGAGGGCGACTGATCAGTCGAACGCGATCGCCAGCGCCTCTTGCAGTCGCGTGATTGGATGCACTTGCAAACCCTTAATCGGTTTTCGCGGCTGGTTGCCGCGCGGCACGATTGCAGCGGTGAAACCCTGCTTGGCAGCCTCGCGCAAACGCTCTTCACCAAACCGCACCGGACGCACCTCGCCGGCAAGACCGACCTCACCGAAGCTGATCAGACGGGTGTTAAGCGTGCGATCTCGAAAACTCGAAACGGTCGCTAGAAGCGCAGGTAAGTCTGCCGCAGTCTCGTGAATGCGAATACCGCCAACCACATTAATGAAAACATCTTCCCCGGCAAGCGATAGACCACCATGACGCTGCAGCACAGCGAGCAATAACGACAATCGGTTTTGCTCCATGCCTTGCGCCAGGCGCCGTGGCTGACCGCCATGAGTATCGGCGACCAAAGCCTGGACCTCGACGAGCAGCGGCCGACTGCCTTCCCAGGTCACCGTGACCAGACTACCGGCAACAGGCTCGCTATCACGTGACAGGAAAATAGCCGATGGATTGCTGACTTCATGGAAGCCGTCCTCCTGCATGGCGAACATCCCCATTTCGCTAGCGGCGCCGAACCGATTCTTGACCGCGCGAACAATGCTGAAACGGCTGGCGGGGTCGCTTTCGAAATACAACACCGTATCTACCATATGCTCAACGACCCGTGGACCGGCAATCACGCCCTCTTTCGTGACGTGGCCAACGATGAACACACTCGTGCCGGAAGTTTTTGCAAATCGAGTCAGTTGTCCCACGCACTCGCGCAACTGTGACACGGCACCTGCGTTGCCGGTTTGCGACTCAGCGACGAGGGTCTGCATTGAATCAACGACCAGCATGTCCGCACGATTCGCGGCAGCGGTCGCGATAATCGTCTCGACACTGACCTCGGCGAGCAACGTCAGCGGACAATCAGCAACACCTAATCTGCGCGCGCGGTTGGCGACTTGCTCAACACTTTCCTCGCCGGTGACGTAGAGAACGTTGGATGCTTTTGAGAGGTTAGCCGTGACCTGCAACAACAGTGTGGATTTACCAACGCCAGGGTCGCCACCCAGTAAGACGACCGCGCCGCGAACGACCCCGCCGCCGAGTACCCGGTCAAACTCACCAAAACCAGTATCGCGCCGCTGACCGGCTTCGGTCTGACCATCCCCGACGTCCGCAAGGTTGGCTACGCTGCGCTGCCCGGCGTAACCGCCACCGCTTGCGCGTGCGCCGCCCGTCAGCGGCCCTGACACCTCTTCCAGCGTGTTCCACGCACCGCACGCGGCGCATTGACCCTGCCACTTGGCGCTCACCGCCCCGCAATCACGGCATGCGTACCGCTTCACACTTTTTGCCATTAACTTCGTGCCTTAAGCCCGATTTTCCTGCCCAATTGAACAGAATACGCCAAACTGCCAACTGTTTCGCATTAAGTTTTTCAGCGAAATCCTAAACTTCGCGGCGTTTATGAAGTCTCTGTTACACATTCCGCTTGGTCGCCAGATTCAGCTCGCCGTCGCTGTTTTTGTGCTGCTGCCAGCCACACTGAGCTATGGGCCGCTGCGCTCATGGTTCGAGCCTGTGGATGTCATGCTGCGCTCGTGGATGACGCCTAGCGCTGTCATTGCCGACAAATATAAACCTGTCGTTATTGACGTGCCCTACGTCGCTGACGCCGCTGACGCGCAACAGCTAACGCAATTGCTAGGCCAGATGAATGCTGCGGCGAGCGTGACGTTGACGGATCCACTGCCAAACGCAACCGATGCACTTGTCGAAGCAGCACGCTACAACGGTGCGACCTACGTCACTGATGCCAGTGATACGCGCGGACGCGGCAGCAGCGCTGAAATTCGCGCGGCGGCGCGCGGCATTGGCCATGCGCGGCTGCCGAAAACCACTCATGATCAATATCTTGGGCTGCAAGCCTGGCATCTGTCCGGCAATAACATGCGCGCCAGCACTGCTCTGATGCCATTGCTACCGGACACGCGCTGGCGTGAGCGCAGCACGATCCAATTTGACAATCCAAGCCTCAAAATCATACCGACGCGCGGCTCGACGATCCGCTCACTCAGCGTTGCACAAACGACGACTGGCGAGCTACCGCTGTCACGCCTGGTCGAAGGCAAGCATGTGTTTATGGGGAGCGCCGCGAATAGCGGGCTGAACGACTACGCACGACTGCACACGGCGCTCGCCAGCGGTAAAATTATTGGTCAACCGCGTTGGGCGCAATCCCTGAGTTGGTTGATCATTGCGCTAGGCATGTTTGCACTGGTGTCAGGTCTGTGGCGCGAATCGCGCAAGATCATTGCGATCTCGGCTGCCACCATTTCGGTAGGTCTGATTGTCATGCAATGGGTGCTGGCTTACCAATGGCATACGCAAGTCGACGTTTTGCGACCGCTTTTCGCTGTTTTGTCAGGCTGCCTCGTCTGTTTTGCCCTCACGCCGGACCGCAAGAGCAACCGGCGAGAGAGCTTCCGCGCTGGTCTCAAGTACCTTCGTGGCGGCAAATTGGACAGCGCTTTTCGGGTCTTCAAGAACTGTCCCGCGCATCCATCGTTGATGCCGACACTCTACAAGCTTGCGCTGGCGTTCGATAAAGCCGGTCAGCCTGAG
>JBCBZK010000061.1:0-20503 GCA_039815365.1 Pseudomonadota bacterium
CAAATAAATCCAGCGCCATGCGAACAATAATTCGCTAGTCTATTGGTCATTCTTAACATCAGCCGACACGAGCGACGCTTGCATGGCGAACACCCGACTTTGGACGACTGACAAAGACACCCCGTTTAAGCTTGCCGGGCGCCTGGTAGACCCCGCACGACTTGAGATAGTCTTCGAAGGCGAGACGGTCGTGGTCGAACCACGGGTGATGGCATTGTTGCTACAACTGTGCGAGACACCCAATCAGCCTGTGCGCCGCGATGCGTTGATCGAGGCGGTTTGGCCAGGCTCGCCCGGCGCCGAGTCTTCCCTGTCAAATGCGATATCGCTGCTGCGCCAGGCGCTCTCCGATCAGACCGGAAACGCCGCCTTGCGTTTGATCAAAACCGTCCCGAAGATCGGCTATTGCCTCAAGGCTGTGCCGTCGTTGGCTGAAGAACCCAAGACGGGCAAGCGCTTTGCGCGCGTGATCATGTTCGGTTCATTGGCCGTCATTTTGGGAGGTGCGCTACTGCTTCGCATGATGACGACAGCTGACGACAACATTGAGCCCTCCACCGAGGAACGCCTTTTCGTGGTGGTTGCACCCATTGCGGCCGACGACCCATTTAGACCGCTTGCCCACGCACTGGCACGCGATGCGGTGACGTTATTGGAAGCGGGTGCCGCTTATCGTGTCGCTGACCAATCCGAGGCCTATCGTGTCTCGGCAGGAGAGCTCGAAGCGGATCTCGTCATCGCGACGACCATTGAGAAAAGCGAGACCGGCATTCGTCTTCGTGCGCGCTGGTCCAGCGGGGATGCACGCCTCGATGCCGTTCGTGAAATCGATGTCGCACCGGGTGCGGTGCTCGCACTAAGAGACCAATGGCTCGAAGCGATTGCCGTTGAGACGGCGCTGGTACTCCAACCAGGCACCACCGACTCACTAGCTTCGCAACAGGATACGGAAGACGCTGAGATCTCATTGCCACCGACCACCAACAGCGCAGAAGCGTTCGAGGCCTACTTAAACGGCCTTTATCTTGCGTCCCAATACCGGCCGGACCTGATGTTGGAGGCGATCAACAACTTTGAGCGTGCGACCCGGCTTGACGATAAATTCGCCATGGCCTGGGCGCAGCTCGGCGCGTCACTGATGCAGGCCGGCTCGCACCAGGGCACACTGGCGTCGGGAGCGACTCGTGCACGCGCGCGTGACGCATTGCTCAAAGCAGTCACGTTACAACCCGGACTCGCGCTGGCACATGACTCGCTGGGTGACTACTACAATTGTATCGCCAGAGAACCGTTGCTGGCACAACGCGCGTTCGATCAACTGTTCGACATCTCTCCCGAGTTTGCCTCTCCTGCTTACACGCGCCTGTTGTTGCTGCATTACTCAGCGGATGAAGCTATCGCGCAGATCGAAAAGAACATCGTGCGTTACCCGGACAGCCTCACTTGGCGCCTGATCGCGGCGCAGCACCTGCTGGCTGCTGGCCAAATCGAGCGAGCACTGACGCTAGCCGAGCAAGCGCTCCAAATGGCACCGGACTTCACAGAAACCAGACTCACCGTCGCAAAGATCCGCTCGACAGTCGGCAGGCATGATGAAGCGCTATCGATGCTCGAAGCCCTTTACCGACAGTCGCCGACATCGACACGCATTGCTGCCCATTACACTATTGCGCTGGCACGAGCCGAACGTTTGCAGGAAGCCGTCGCCCTTCGCGATCGTATGCTTGGAGCAGCGAGTCAGGCCAAGTCAACCCATCGCAGCATAGCCTACGCATGGACCGGTGAGGCGGACCTTGCGTTTGCAGCGCTCGATGATGCCCTCGAAGAACGCGAGTTCGGGCTTTGCTACATTTCGAAAGAGCCCATTTACGCACCACTTCGCGACGACCCGCGTTTCGACGAAATCGTGCAAGCCATGCGTGGCGCTGATATCAGTTAAGTCGGCAGCCTCTGCCAAAGAACGACCCGCCGATATCCAGTGTACCGCTCACCTCCGAGAAGTCAGCACTGAAGTGACGTCGACGAATCTCGCCGGTGGCATTGATCGTCTCCGCTCCCGAAGTCGCTGTCAGCACAATGTCAATGCCGTCGATCGTGCCGGTCACGGCGAAACTCGAGCGCTCGGTAATCTCGAACGCCTCGCCGGTGACCTCATTGCCGTCAACTTCCAACACCATGACACCGAATCCGCCATCGTTGGTCGAAAAGCTGGTGCTAAAGCGCTGCGCCGCCCGATCCGAACCCAGACGATTGGCCACGAAAGTGCCGCGCGCGTTCTCTCTCGGTAACGTCCATTCACCGCGAATCATGTCGGCGGTCTCGAAGCGACCGGTGATTTCTGTCGGGTCGTTGATGATGCTGGTTTCGAAGGTTGGCGACATTTGCACATCGAACCTTGCGATTGTGGAACGCTGACCTTCCTCCGGGTCGTAGGCGATCCACTCAAGGTCGTAAGCGTTGCTGTAGAACACCTCACGATGCGCGCGAATCACCACGGCGCCGTCGCTGTCTCCGGCCAGCTGCCCGACGAATACACCGGAATATGCACAGCCGAGTGTGCGCTCAAGATGGTCACGCAGCAGTGTCGGCACTTCCGTCCAGTTGAATGGCATCCGCTGTTCAACCGACGAGACGTCCGATAACGGAACCGTCAGTTGCGCGAGAAAATCAGTGGCCATGAAATCAATCTGCGGCCAACTTTCGGCCATCGTCTGCAAGCCGGGAGAAATCGAAAGACCGTTGGACTCATCTTCGTCGCTGTCGAGCATGAACATCAAACTCGCCATATTGAGAACACCGGGCGCGTCCAATGTGCCATCTCCAATTAACGACGCCGGCGATACTAATGTCGCGCACGCGGTCGTCCCGAGTTCCACGGCGCCGATCGAAAAGGTGACAGGCTCACCAGTCTCACAGAAAAAACGACCATCGGCTGTTGTCACGCCGGACTGGCTGCCGGAGACAAAACCGAGCCCCTCGACGTTGCTGTCTTTAAAGACCCCTTCGGTGATGTCACTGACCGGCGGCGGCATTGGCACCGGCGGCAAAGCGACGGCTTCTTCGCCCCCACCGCCGCCGCAGCCACCCACGGTGACGATGGCCATAGCCCACAGCAGCATTCCATTGGTTTTATCAGTCGGTCGCATGCTCTTTCTCCCGATAAATAGGTGATCGATGCAAAGCCTGCGTCAGCGGGCCTTTGCGGTCTTACCGAAAACCTTAAGAAACTCTTAAATTGTGCTTGCGGCAGACTGATATCGGAAGATCAGTGACTTACGGAAACAAACGTGCCGCTCGACAACTGCCAGTCGATGCGCGCTGCGGCCTTCGCCCTCAAGACAAACACGCTGAGAACTCGGGTCGAACCGATGAGAACTCCAGAACTCTGCGCTGAGAACTCGGGTCTGCAGAACTCGGGTCGAACCGAAGTTTGAACCGCTCTAGTTTCTCTAGACGCCGATCAGCCTCTTTTCGAAGTTGGAAATGCGTCGCGCTATCGTCGGTGCTGAAGTAGTCGCACGAATGTGGTCGAACTAACGCCGGGAGGTTTCAATGTGGAAGTGGATTCTCTTTTGCTTAGCTATGCTGCTCTTGGAGAGTGTCGTGGTAGGGTCTACGGTAGCCATATTCTCCAGGATCGGTGCTTCACTGCCTTACGATTTATTATTATTGGCAGTAGGATTTCTAATGGCGAAAACTGCGCTGGAGACTTGGTTACGTTTTGCGGTGTTGCTACCATTTTTCACCGGTCGATTGTCATGGCGACTTAGACTGTCGCTATCTTCTTTCGCTGGCACAGCATTCGGTTTGTATCTTTACATTGGTGATAGGGTGAAACCTCTAGATTCTCATACCGATGTAGTGTTCTATATTGGTTCTGTCCTTGGAAGTCTGACTGTATGCGGGCTTCTCTTTGTTGTTCCAGATCGGTTTTCACCAAAAGTCATACCCATAGAGCACAACTGATCGAATTTGGCAACAACCGACCGAGTGTCTTCGCTGATAGGTTTCTAGTGATGCGGCGATTTATTGGTATTTGTTTTTTTCTACTTTTCCTGTTGTGTTTGGCAGGGCAATCAAATGGAGCGACAACGCAGTCAACTGACTCTGAAATACCGGTCCACTTTAATTGGAGCGCGAATGATCAGTGCCTCGAATGGATGGCTACGAAGCTCGTTGAGGGCTTACGTGCGAAACGCTCGGGTTCTTCTTCCGAAAGTTCAAACCCATTTAGTGCTGCAATACCGATGACTATAGAGCCTTACCTTAGTTGGGCCGAGATGTCGGATGATTTGTCATCCGCCGATGAGCCATTTCCTAAACTATCGTATATGGCCTATCGTTCAATGCTTTGTGCTGCAAGACTCTCTGGGTATCAACTTTCGACTGTGCCTCCCGCCAAACTGTTTCCCCTTCTAAGGGAATGTGAGGCCCGCGCGCAGCGTGAAATAGCGGCTTGTGGCGCTAACATCACTTTAGATCTACTAGCAACCAAGCTTGATCCTGGTGGCGACCCGTTAAAGTACGATCAAAACACTGTCAGCGCCGCAGCGGCTAATACTGTTGAGAGCGCCATGCCAATCTGCTCCGATTGGATTCGTACCGCGGCAGTTAAATTTGTAGGAGTTAGGAGCGATGCCACAAAACCGAAGAAGGTGCTGAGGCTTGTCGCGGACGGTAGAGACACAAGCGTTGAGCCCTTTCAGAGCTGGGCGGAAATGGAAGAAGACGTCAACAGCGGCTTCGAGCCGTTTCCATTGAAAGCGTACGCCGCATATCAGCAAATGGCGTGTGCGATTAGGTTAAGTGGTGGACATGTGATGCGTACAACTAGCGCTGAAATTCTTAAAGACTTGTCGGAATGCGCGCAAGAGGAAGTTGATAGTCCAGAATATTGCGGGCTCAAGAAAGCAATGGCAGATCGGGATAAATAAGAGGCCAGCGAGCTCTTAGGCTATCCCGTCAAATCGACAGTGCAGGAGTAGAGCCTCCGACTTGATAAAGAGCTTCCAGTGTCTTTGATCGAAGAGAAATAGGGGTCGGAAGAGGAATAAGGGTCGAACCGAAATCACATGACCTACCTGCCGTTTTTCGGGCCATGGGCTAATTGAGAGTACGGTGCTCCTTGGAAGGAGATACCGTAAGCTTCCCCGTCTGAGTGACAGCGATTCGGTGCCCTCTGGCATTCTAGTGCTAGTAAGTTCAGATGAGAAAAACCCGATTCACTGAGTTCTGGATTGTTGCGATCCTGAAGGACGCAGGCGCTGGGATGAAGGTGGCTCTTGCCTTCGTTTGCAGGACGCATCCGAAGTCCGGTAGTTGTCGAATTACACGTGAATATCGGTGTATTAGCTAACTTTACGGCCTGACAAAAGACATCCAAGCCTGCGTCCAATCGTGTGATTAACGCGTCATTTATCAACTGCAGGTCAAAAGCGCGGTTACGTATTGGAAGCCAAGCAACTTTAGAGTCTAGACCGATGGAAAGCACTGAAGTGTCCAGTAGTTTTTTATAACGTCGGCGGAGGTCGCTGCGGCGCCGTTTATCATACTAGGCAGCGGCGTTGTCGTTGCCGATGCTAAAGTGCAGTCATGCCGTCGATGCCACCGTTCTGCACGGCTCGATAATTTCAGCTACGTTAGGCGCGTGTCGATTTTCTAAGGAAGAGAGTGGCAATGCTGGTGAGTGTGCTAACGCGAGTGGCCGCCTTGAGTATCGTCGTCTTGGCCGGCTGCGTGACACGCGTCGACTTCGAAGACTGCCAAAATGACTCGGCAGAGGGGCGATTGGCGTGTGACGCTTTCATCATGCAGACCGAAAGCGCGCGGCGCCCAACGTCGGCTGAGTTAGTGTTGCTGGGCGAAGCACATTTGGAGATGCATCTGGCGTCGCAGTCGAACGAAGACAATGCGAGCAGGAGGGCGTTAGCCAAGTCTGCCTACGAACGTGCGTTAATCGCCGATCCGAATAACCTTGATGCGCGCGTTGCGCTTGCCACGTTCTTGCCCAAAGAAGTCCAGGGCGAGGCGCTGAAGGCAATTCTCGATGTTGATCCGACCAAACGCAGCGCGCTGCTGTTATTGTGGTGGTCGCTTCAGTGGTCGTCGCGCGACGATCTGTCACCGGAAGAGATCAAGACGCGTCTGGTGTACTTGCGCGCTGGATATGATGCATTGCCGCCAGCGCTGCGCGAGGACGCAGCGTCTCGATCAGGCATAGCCGTCTACCGTGCGTATCGATCCTTCGGCGCTCCAGGGCAAGCGGCAGCGTTTCGTCGCAAGGTGCTGCGCGACATCGGTCTGTATCAGCCGGACAACCAAGACTTCACCGGCCAGAGTTTGAGCCTTCGATCGGTGTCTCTGTATTGCAGCACCTATGCGTTGATCCTCGATTCGCGTGTCAAGTGCTTACGCGCAACACAGTCCTATTTGGCCGCCCACGAAGACGTGGATATCCCGAAGCCGGACATTGAAATATTGTCACGGGGATTGCTGCGTCTTTATCCTCGGTTGCGTGATGAAAACAACCAGTTCGTTCCGGCGAATATGGAGCCACTCGCTGAAATGGTTGATGCTTCGCACGCGCGCGACTCGGAATCCGAGGCGCTTCACCGCATTGCGTTTCTACTGGCCGATGGGCAAGAAGCCAAGTTGGGGTTTATCCGTCGCGCAAGCGAGTTAGCTGGCACACCGCTCGGCGAGTCGGCCTACTACCTGGCGCTGGAATTGCTGAAGATTGGCGGCGATGCCAAAGAGGAAGGTGTCGCGCTATTGAACGCACTCGCGGATCAAGAATCCGGGCTCTATAGCGATCTTGCGAACGGTCGGTTGTATCAGCACGTTATGCCGTGCAACCTAGAAAAACCCTGTGAACCAGGGATTTCCATAGAGTAAATGGCGGAGGAGGAGGGATTCGAACCCTCGAAGGGCTACAAACCCTTGCTGGTTTTCAAGACCAGTGCATTCAACCGCTCTGCCACCCCTCCGAAGCCGCGTATTGTGGCTGGCCGCGCGGCATGATTCAACCGACTTTGGGATATTTTTGCTGTTATCGTTGTCTTTATTATCAATGCGTCACAAAAACGGAGTATTTGTCGCCAATGACTGATCCGCATCGTCCTTCTTTTCGCCTCGATTTTTCCGGCAGCCGCACAGCTGGCACCGGCGTATTTGGCCGTGCCGTTGGCACAATCGTCGGCGTGGGTGCGTTTGTCGTTGCGTTTTTGGTGGGTAGTGCGCTGTTTCTCGTCGTACTCGGGCTGGCTTTGGCGTTTGCTGCGGTGATTGGCGTCCGTTGGTGGTGGTGGCAGCGCAAATTAGCCGCGGTCATGCGCGATCAAGGTGGCATGAACCGACCTTCCGAGGGCGGTGACGCCGATGGCGATGTCATCGAAGGCGAGTATCGCGAAGTCGATCGCTAAGCTGGCGCGGCACTGCCAAACTCAGTAAGCTTCCCGCACTGTGCAGACCGAAGCCCAAAAGAAAGAAGCGCGCCGTGTGCGTCGTCGTCGCAATCGCGCGCTCTCCATTGTTTTTTTCGTGACCGCCTGTGTCGGGCTTGCCTGGTTTTTTGAATCACAAGCGACGACCACGCTGATTTTCGTGCGCCATGCGGACAAAGCGAGCGTGCCCGTCGACGACCCGTCTTTGACCGCCCCGGGCAGAGCGCGAGCGCAAGCGCTTGCGAACGTCTTGGCCGACGTGGACGTCGTTGCCAGCGTTGATGCGGTGTATGTCACGCAATACAAACGCACCGCTGAAACTGCGATGCCGCTGGCGCAACGAGCGGATGTCGACCTTAGTCTGTTTGACCCTTCTGACCTCGCGTTAGCCGTGAATCAGATTGTCAAAGACCACAAAGGCGAAATCGTGCTTGTCGTTGGTCATAGCAACACGATCGCGCCGATGATTGCAGAGCTGGGTGGCAGCAAAAAACTGCCGGATATCGGCGAGTCCGAGTACGACAATCTCTATATCGTCTCGATACCGTGGTTCGGCAAAGTGAAGACGTTGCGGTTGCGCTACGGCGATTAGCGCGCCGCCATCGCCTTTTCGATAAATTTCAGGTGCTTGCTGATGTTGATATCGGCGAGCACGGCGTCTTCGATAACGCCATCGGCGTCAATCAGGAACGTGCCGCGGCGAGAGCCAATGCCAAGCGGACCATTCAGCCCATAGGCTTTGGTCACAGCCTTGTCCGGATCGCACAACAGCGGAAAGGGCAGGCCATACCGCTCGGCGAAGCGCTGATGTGATTCCCCGTCCTGCGCGCTGATCCCGAATACGCGCAATCCGGTCTCCAACAAATCATCATGAATGTCGCGGATCGCGCAGGCTTCCTTGGTGCACCCCGGCGTAAAATCGGCCGGATAGAAATAGACAATCGCCGGGCCGTCTTTAAGGATGTCCGTTAACGTCACCGTCTCGCCGTGCGCATCTGTGAGCGAAAAGTCCGGCGCCTGGGTGCCTGCATCTAACATGACTGTTGTCCTTCGGTTTGGTGCGCTGTCACAGCAGCGTCTCAAGAATGTGATAGCCGGCATCACGCATGCCGAGGGCATTATAAGTGCTTAGCGCCGCCGCGTTGTCGCGTTCCACGTACAGGCGAACGCCGCAAGCATCGCCAGAGGCTTTCGCGGTGTTAATGACGTGTTCGTAAAGCGCACTAAACACGCCCTGACGCCGCGCCGATGCATCGATATACACGCTCTGGATCCACCAGAAATAACCGTTGCGCCAATCGCTCCATTCCCATGTCACCATAATTTGACCGATGACCTCACCATCGCGTGTCGCCACCCAATACCGGCCGCGGTTTGCGTCTTCCAGCAAACGACTGACGCCCGTGAGTAGCGTATCCGCATCCAGTGTTTTTGATTCAGTCTCAAGCGCAAGCGCGGCATTGCCGGCGGCAATCGCCTTGGCGTGATCGATCGTTGCATCGCTGATGTCATAGTGCATGGTGGCAAGTCCGATGGTGCGCCCGGCAGGATTTGAACCTGCGGCCTTCGGATTAGGAATCCGACGCTCTATCCAACTGAGCTACGGGCGCGCTGCTAAAAGCTGTGATGCCAATAATGCCACCGTCAGTCCACTGTTGCTGCACTGTCCACTCTCGCGGTACTTTTGATCGTGCATTCGAGCCACCTGATGCTCGCTGCGCTGTCATGATTCATTCGCCCTGAGGTCTTTTATGCTCGGAATGCTGACGCTGATTTTTGTGTGCCAACTGATAGGCGAGGTGCTGGTTGCTGCTATCGGGCTACCGGTCCCGGGGCCCGTTGTTGGTATGGTGCTGTTGTTTTGCGGTTTGTGTATCAAAGGCGATACGCCACCGGCATTGGCGAAGCTTGCCGATGGTCTGTTGTCGAACCTGTCGTTGTTGTTCGTGCCGGCGGGCGTTGGCGTCATGCTGCACGTCGGCGTGCTTGGCGAGCAATGGTTGCCGCTCAGCGTGGGTGTATTTGTCAGCACGTTAGTGACGGTCATCGTCACCGGCAAATTGATGCAACGTTTGATGCCGCGTGAGGCAGCAGACGAAAGCCCGTCATGAGTTCGCTCGATGCCGCATGGGTGTATCTGAGCAGCAGTCCGCTCTGGCATCTGACGCTGACGTTACTCGCGTTTCAGTTCAGTGCCTGGCTCGCTGCGCGCAGCGGACAACACCCGCTGGTGAATCCGGTCATGATTAGCGTGCTCATCATTATTGCTGTCCTGACAGTAACGTCTGCGGATTACCCGACGTACTTCGATGGCGCTCAGTTTGTGCACTTTTTGTTAGGCCCGGCGACGGTCGCGCTGGCCGTGCCGTTGTATCGGCAGTTCGTTGTTGTGCGCCGCTCGCTGCTCGCGATTCTAGTCAGCATTGTCTGCGGCTCGTTAACAGCGACCGTCAGTGCGGTCGGCATTGGTGCGTGGCTCGGTGCGGACATCAGCACGCTGCTGTCATTAGCACCAAAGTCGGTGACAACGCCGGTCGCCATGGGGATCACAGAGCAATTGGGCGGTATCCCGTCGCTCACTGCCATTCTCGTGATCGTCACTGGCATCCTCGGCGCATCGCTTGGGCCGTTAGTGCTGAGCGCGGCGGGCGTTGCGAATCCTGCTGCAAGAGGTCTTGCGATTGGAACGGCAAGCCATGGCATTGGCACGGCGCGGGCGATGCAAGTCAGTGAGGTTGCCGGTGCATTTTCCGGTTTGGCGATGGGGCTAAACGCCATAGCAACAGCTGTCATGCTGCCGCTGCTATGGCGGTTGTTTTTCGCTTAGCGAGATCTGCTGCGTTGGCCCTGTCGGCTGCCGCGGTTCGATGAGCCGCTACTGCGGCTCGATGATCTGTTGCTGCGCTGGCTCGTGCTGCGGTTCGATGAACTGCTGCGTTGCCGGCTTTGCGATTGGCGCGCCGAGCTTTGGCGCTGCGCACGTTGTTGTGTCTGCCTCGCCGGACGCTCGCGCTGAACGCGTTGCTGCGTTTGGCGGGTTGAGCGCGCGGGTTGTGCGTTCGCCTGACTGCGCTGCGGCGTTGCATATTGCTTGACCGGTTGCCTATCAGCACGCTGATAGCGCTCTTTAGACGGTTGACGGTTGTTCGCTGCTCTGTTCGTGTTGCGCTGACGCGTCTGATTCGTTGCACTGCGATCCGTCGTGTAACGCGCACGTTGGCTGTTATTTTGCCGCGTCACCGCGCCATCCTGGCTGCGTCGCGCACGGCTGTCCGCCACACGATTGCGATCCGCGCGATTCGCCGTTGCGCGCTGCGACTGTTGCGCTGTGCGCCGACGGTTATTGTCCGCCGCGTTGCGCTCGCCTTGACGTCTGGCAATACGCTCACCGTTGGCACGGTTAGCACGACGATCCACGACGTTATCAAACGTACGGTAGTTTCGTCTTTCGTTACGCGCACGTCGATTCGCTCGCTGCTGCGTGCGGTTCACGTTGCCCTGGTTTGCATAGCGCAAGGTGCGTCGGTTGTTGTTCGCACTGTAGCGATTCACGCGCGGACGGTTACCGAATGAGCGCCCTGGGTACCAACGGAACAGGTTGCCCCGATGGTTGAACCGACGGTTGCCGGCAAACAAGCGATAGTCGCGGTTGCTGCGGAAGCGGAAATAGTTACGCGATACAAACTGGCGGCCGTAGAACGGGTGACCAAAGTGATCGTAGTAGTGCAGGTGCAAGTAACGATGGCGCCACGAGATCGCAAACGCGGTGCTTACGCCGAAGAAAAACCCACGGTTAAAGCGGTGCGACGCCGCATACGGGTAGTAATACAGCGGGTAGCCATAGTCGTGGTAGTACAGCGCCGGGTAGTCGTGGCGCACGACGACCTGAACCGGGTCGTAGTAAGGCACGTAAACAACATCGGGCTCGGTGGTCGAGATACGGATGCCGGTATCGTCGCGAGCAACCTGTTGGCGCTCGTCGGAAACAAGGTTACCGGCAAGAAACGCGTTGTCGCGAAAGGCTTCGACCGCTTCGAGAATGTCGCCTTGCTGGGCAAGCACGGCTTCACCAAGCTGCCAGGTCCAGTCAAGATCGTCATTCATCAGCTCAAGCGCTTCAGGATAGTTCAGCAGCGCAACGACCGCGTCGTCCCATTCCGGATCGGGTTCCAGCGTGTCGTCGCGATCGCGCGCGTCAAGAAATCGCGACGCTTCGACGATCTGTAGCGGATAGGTGCTAGCCGGCAGCACGATGCCTAACAACTCATCAGGATAAAGAGCGACGCGCGCGACCAAATCCTCCAGCTCGGGCGCTGAGAGCAGCGGCGCTTCTTGCGTCGTCTGCTGTGCCATAGCCCCACTCACCGGCAGTAGCGCGAGCGCAGCTGCGGCGAAGAGAGCCAACACAGGTTGGTAATTGAATGATTTGGTGCGTGACATCGCGCGTCCTTCCCGCAACTTACTGCGGTTTCCTCGTTGATACGCGGTTAAGACTACGCTGGCAAGCCTGAACTGAACCTTAACGAGAAAGACGCTGCCCCCACGATCTGACCAGCAGAGCGTGCGCGACAGTCACAATACACTTTAAGTAGTGCTTATAAGTTATTGATTAAAAGTTAAATGAGAAACTGACTGCAACGACAGGATACCACTCATAGTCACCCAGTTCGTCCTCAAGTTCCGCACGTTCTTCTTCCAGTGCGTCGATCAGGATCTGGTTATTCGCCAAAGTGCCGTCGGCGGTCAGCGTCACGCTACCTTCGCCCTGGTACATCACGCCGGCGTCGAAATGCAGACCTAGCGTGTCCGCGATCCGGAAATCCAGACCCATGCCTGCGTACGGTGCGATGTCATCCCAGCTTGTCGTACCGCGCAGGGTACCAACATCAGTGGCGTCGAACGTCTCGCCGCCAATCGTATAGGTGCCGGTATCGTTACCGAGGAAGCTTGCCTCATTACCGTTGCTCACCAAACCGGCTGAAAACCGCACGGGGCTGAGCGGCACTCGAGCGTTGAGCGTTGCGTAAAAGGTCGAGATGTCGACGTTCACATCGTAGTCGATACCCGCCTCGTTGCGCGTTGTATCGAAATCGTACTGGCCGAAGCCGAGGCGCAGATCGAGGTAGGGAACCGGCCGCCACGTGCCTTCCAGACCGATGCCTTGCGTGCCAGCACGTGCGGCAATCCACAGATTATCGTCGGCGTCAGCGTCCGGGCTCGCGATGAGTGCGGCGGCGACCAGTGCAGGGGCAATGTAATACTTCATGTCAGGACTCCTGTTGATAGCGACAAGGTTAGTACTGTGTCGCAACATGGGATGTGTGCTGTGTCACGTTCCGAACAAGGTGCTATCGGCGCCCTGCGCGGAGTGCTTTAATAGACTCTATGGATCAATATCTTGTTCGTATCGCTCGCCAATTGCTGCTCGGCGTTGCGCTATCGCTGGGCGTTGTCGGCTGCGGTGGCGGTGCAAACGATGCACTGGACGCATTGCCAAGCGCCATCGACGTTGCACAAAGGCAGGCAGAAGTCGGCGTCACGGCCCTGAATTGGTCTGATGCGGACCTGCAACGTTTGTCCGTGCGTGGTGCGGCCTTATATAAGCAATGCCGTGTGTGTCACCAGATTGGCGCCGGTGCGCAGCATCGTTCGGGTCCTTCGCTGAACCAGGTCGTTGGCCGCAAAGCCGGTAGCGCTGCGGGTTTCAGCTACTCAACGGCGATGCGATCGAGCGATTTTGTCTGGGACGAGGCGGCGCTCGATGCTTGGTTGGCGAGACCGTGGCGGTTCCTGCCAGGCACGTCGATGCAGTATGGCGGAATTAGCGACGCAGAGGATCGCCGGGCAATGATCGCCTACCTGGTGACAGCCTCTGAATAAACGGTTGAACGCGCTACATTGTTTGTGATTTTTCACGTTCCAATCAATTGGTGTATCAAGTAATATCGCGCTCGAACGCTGACACTAGTATTACGACTTGCTTGGAACGCCCGAGACGATCGGGCAGCGCGCAACACTTATGACTAAAAAACTGCAGGAGCAGTACGCAGCAACGCCACTGAATGGCACCAACGCTGCGACCATAGAGGCCCTATACGAAGAGTTTCTGGACAGCCCTGATGCTGTGCCCGAAGCCTGGCGCCAATATTTCCAGACGCTTGTTAACGGCAGCGCCGAATCCGAGATTGCGCACAGCGATATCGTCGCGCAGTTGAAGCGGCAGGCGCTTGCCCCGGCATCGCGCGCGGCTGTGACCAACGGCAGCGGCACGCGCGGGGTTGCAACTGGCGCGAGCGAGAAACAGGCGGCCGTATCGCGACTCATTCAGGTGTACGCGCTGCGCGGCCACCAGATTGCCGATATTGACCCGTTGGGCATGATGCAGCGCGATGAGCCGAGCGTACTGCGCTTTGACTTCCTCGGCCTCGAATCGTCCGATCTGGACAAAGAATTCTACACCGGTGGCCTTGCGGGCACCGGCCAGCAGCGTATGAAGCTGCGCGACATCCTCGCGCTGCTCAAGTCGATCTACTGCGGCACCATTGGCGCTGAGTTCGCACACATCTCGCGCTCCCGCGAACGTTTGTGGTTGCGTGAGCAGTTTGAAGCGCGCAGCACCAAGCCGTTCACGACTGAGGAGCAGCTTTGGCTGTTGAAGCAGCTGACACGCGGAGAGACGCTTGAGCGTTACCTGCACACGAAATACGTAGGGCAAAAGCGCTTCTCTCTGGAAGGCGGCGAAAGTCTGATTCCGATGCTTGATTCGCTAGTGCAGGACGGCGGCGCGAAAGGCATCAAGGAATTCGTGTTCGGCATGGCGCACCGCGGGCGAATTAATGTCCTCGTGAATGTGTTAGGCAAACCGCCGCAGGAGCTGTTCTCCGAATTTGAGGGCGATGTCGATTTGAGTGACGTCGAGGGCTCGGGTGATGTGAAGTATCACAAAGGGTTCTCGGCTGACATGACAACGCCAGGCGGCAATGTGCATTTGTCGATGGCGTTTAACCCGTCTCATCTTGAGATTGTTAACCCGGTCGTTGAAGGCTCTGTGCGTGCACGTCAATTGCGACGCGGTGATAACGAAGGCGTCACGATCCTGCCGATCCTGGTACACGGCGATGCGGCGTTTGCTGGACAGGGCGTCGTCACCGAGACATTCCAGATGTCGCAGGTGCCCGGTTTTGTCACCGGCGGCACGCTGCACATCGTGATCAACAATCAGATCGGCTTCACGACCAGTGATCCGGCCGATGCGCGCTCGACGCCGTATTGCAGCGACGTTGCCAAAATGATCGAAGCGCCCATTTTCCACGTTAACGCTGACGACCCTGAGGCGGTCATCCGTGTGACACGCCTGGCGCTCGACTATCGCCAGAAGTATCGCAAGGACGTCGTCATTGATCTGGTTTGTTACCGTCGTCTTGGCCATAACGAAGCTGATGAACCGGCTGCAACGCAACCGGCGATGTATGGCGTGATCCGCAAGCACAAAACCACACGGCAGTTGTACGCTCAGCGTCTGATTCAAGATGGTGTTGTGCCTGCCAACGAGCCGGATGCGATTATCGAACGTTATCGAGCGCGTCTGGACGATGGCAGACCGGTGCCAAAAGCAATGCTCGGCAACATCGGTAACGAATACACGATCGACTGGTCGCCGTACATTGGTGGTGACTTGCATACCGGGTCCGAGACGAGGATCGACGCCAAGCGTGTTGCGCGTCTGGGTGACGTCTTGGTCGACGTGCCTGAACACATCGAGCTGCATTCCCGAGTGGCACGCATTATGGATGCGCGCCGCGAGATGCTGTCGGACAAGACGCCGATGGACTGGGGTTTCGCCGAGACGATGGCATACGCCAGTTTGTTGGACGATGGTTACGACGTTCGGTTGACTGGCCAGGACAGCGGTCGTGGCACATTCTTCCATCGTCACGCAGTGTTGCATGGTCAGCAATCGGGTGAAGAATACATACCGCTGACGGAAGTCTGCGAGCGCCCAAGTGCATTCACGGTGACGGATTCTTTCTTATCGGAAGAAGCGGTCATGGGTTTCGAATACGGTTTCGCAACCACCGAACCACGGACGCTCGTGATCTGGGAAGGCCAGTTCGGCGATTTCGCCAATGGCGCGCAGGTCGTGATCGATCAGTTCATCAGTTCGGGCGAGGCCAAGTGGGGTCGCCTTTGTGGTCTGACGCTGTTCTTGCCACACGGTTATGAAGGGCAGGGCCCGGAACACTCCTCAGCGCGTTTGGAGCGTTTCCTGCAACTGTGCGCCGAGCACAACATGCAGGTCTGCGTGCCATCGACACCGGGGCAGATGTTCCATATGTTGCGGCGGCAGATGATCCGGCCGGTGCGCAAGCCACTGATCGTGCTGACGCCGAAAAGCCTGTTACGCCACAAGCTTTCCGTATCGCCTTTGAATGCACTGTCAGACGGTCATTTCCATGAAGTCATCGACGAAGTGGATCCGATCGATCCTGCCAATGTGAACAGAGTGGTGTTCTGCAGTGGCAAGGTGTATTACGACCTGCTTGAGCAGCGCCGCGCGGCCGAAGTGGCCGACGTCGCTATCGTGCGGATCGAGCAGTTGTATCCGTTCCCTGTGGACGACTACGCCGCTGCGTTGACGCGTTACCCCATGGCAGAGACGGTGATCTGGTGCCAGGAAGAACCGCGCAATCAGGGCGCGTGGTATCAGATTCGTCATCGTCTGCAACAACCGCTCAGATCACGCCACACCTTGCACTACGTCGGGCGTCACGGTGCTGCGGCGCCGGCTGCAGGCATACCGAAACTCCACGCGGTGCAGCAAAAGCGCCTTGTTGAAAAAGCCTTGGGCCTTGCGCCTTTGATCGAAGAATACGACCGCTTTGGCGACGAATAGTCGTCGCCCGGCACCTATCCTAAACGAGAATTATCATGTCGACTGAAGTAAAAGTACCGCAACTGCCCGAGTCCGTTGCCGACGCCACGCTCGTTGCGTGGCACAAACAACCTGGTGATACGGTTCGTCGCGACGAGAATCTTGTCGATCTCGAGACGGACAAGGTCGTGCTTGAAGTGCCGTGTCCTACGAACGGTGTGTTGAAAGAAATCAAAGCAGCCGATGGCGCCACTGTCGTCAGCGGTGATTTGCTCGCTATCGTTGAAGCGGGTGAGGTGGCTGATGACGCCGCGCCTGCTGCGGCCGAGCCAGAAGCACCTGCTGCTGCAGCGCCAGCCGCGGCTACGAGCGCGGATAGCGGTAAGTCGAGCGACAAGATGGGCCCGTCTGTGCGCCGCTTGATCGAAGAGCACGATCTGGATCCGTCTCGCATCCAGGGAACCGGGCGCGATGGTCGCATTACCAAAGCGGATGTTGTGCATCATATGGATGCTGACGACGATGGCGCGGCGGAAGACGTGCAACTTGGCGGTGCTGGCGCGATCAGTGCTGCACGCAATCAACGCCGGGTGCCAATGACGCGTCTGCGCGCAACGATTGCCAAGCGCATGGTCGAAGCACAGCAAAATGCTGCGATGCTGACCACGTTCAACGAGGTTGATTTGACTGAGGTCATCGCCTTGCGCTCGCGTTATAAAGAAGCGTTCACCAACAAGCACGGCGTCAAGCTGGGTTTCATGTCGTTTTTTGTCAGCGCTGCTGTCGAGGCGCTACGTCAATTCCCGCTGGTGAATGCGTCGGTTGATGGCAACGATATCGTCTACCACGATTATCAGGATGTCGGTATCGCCGTCTCGACCGAGCGCGGTTTGATGGTGCCCGTCCTGCGTGACGCCGGTTTGATGTCTTTCGCCGATATTGAAAAGGGTATCGCCGCATACGGTGCTAAGGCGCGGGAAGGTACGATCAGCATCGATGATCTGACCGGTGGCACATTCACGATTACCAATGGCGGTATTTTTGGCTCGATGATGTCAACGCCGATTCTCAATCCGCCGCAAAGCGCGATTCTCGGTATGCACTCGATTATGGATCGGCCGGTCGCGGTTAATGGCGAGATCAAAATTCGTAAGATGATGTACCTTGCAATGTCTTATGACCACCGCATTATTGATGGTAAGGAAGCGGTTCAGTTTGTCGTCTCCATCAAGAACGCGCTGGAAGATCCCGGCAGGTTGTTGTTGAAAGTCTAGAGCGCAGCCCGCCGTCCATTTTTGCTTGAATTTTATTGCCGCGCCCGCGGCGTCGGAACACAGTTATGACAGACCAATATGATGTAGTCGTTATCGGCGGTGGACCTGCCGGTTACCCGGCAGCGATTCGCGCCGCCCAGCATGGCATGAAAGTAGCGTGTATCGACAACTGGAAAAACTACGATGGTTCACACGCGTTCGGTGGCACGTGCCTGAACGCCGGTTGCATACCCTCGAAGGCGTTGCTTGAGTCGTCCGAGCTGTATCACCGCGCAAACCACGAGTTTGCCAGCCATGGCATCTCTGCTGACGGTATCTCGCTCGATCTCGGCGCGATGCAGACGCGCAAGGGCAAGATCGTCAAGCAGCTGACCAGTGGCATTGCTGCGTTGTTCAAGGCGAACGGTGTCGATGGTATTCGCGGTCATGGTCAGTTGCAGGCAGATGGCAGCGTTCAGGTGACGGACCCTGAGGGCAAGACATCGACGCTCGCCGCCGAAAACGTGATTCTGGCGACAGGCTCCAACCCGATTGAGCTGCCGTTTCTGAAATTTGATGGTGAGCACATTGTCGACTCATGGGGCGCGTTGGAATTCGATGCGGTTCCACAGCGACTGGGCGTCATTGGCGCCGGTGTTATTGGTCTGGAGCTTGGCAGCGTCTGGGAACGTCTCGGCGCGAGTGTCACCGTGCTCGAAGCGATGCCGGATTTCTTGCACATGGTAGATCGACAAATTGCTAAAGACGCCGAGCGTCAATTCCGTAAGCAAGGTCTCGACATCCAGCTCAGCGCGAAAGTCACCGGTGCAGAAAAAACCGCTGACGGTGTGGTTGTGTCATACACCAAGGGTGATGAGGCACAGACGATCACCGTAGACCGGTTGGTGGTCGCTGTTGGCCGACGCCCCGTGACCGAAGGCGCTCTAGCAGAAGGCAGCGGCGTCGAGGTCGACGATCGCGGCTTTATCGTTGTCGATGACGAGTGTCGCACTGGCAAATCCAACGTCTTCGCGGTGGGTGATTGTGTTCGCGGTCCGATGCTGGCGCATAAAGGTACCGAAGAAGGGGTCATGGCTGCTGACTTGATTGCGGGCGAGATTGCCGAGGTGAACTACGACGTGATTCCTTCTGTGGTCTACACCGCGCCTGAGATTGCGTGGGTGGGTAAGACAGAAGAAGAAGTGAAGCAGAGCGGTCGCGAGTACAAGATCGGCACCTTCCCGTTTGCGGCCAGCGGTCGCGCCAAAGCGATGGAACAAGCCAGTGGCATGGTCAAGATCGTTAGTGCGAAAGAAGACGATGAGATTCTGGGCGTGCACATTGTCGGGCCGATGGCCGGTGAGTTAATCGGCGAGCTCGTGCTGGCGATGGAATTCCGGGCGAGCACCGAGGACATCCAGCGCACCGTTCACGCGCATCCGACACTCTCGGAAGCGGTCCATGAAGCGAGTCTCTCAGCCGATAAGCGCGCGTTGCATGCGATCAACCGCTGATCGCAAGTAACGTTTGCGGATTAGCTGGCGCGATAAACGTCGTCAACACCGGGTAGTTGCGCCAGCTTGCTGATGGCGCGACCCAGTGCGGGTAGCCCTTCGACCTCTGCGCGTAAGGTGACAATCGCACGCATGTGTTTTTCGTCAACGTGCGATGAATTACCCAAAATGCGAATGCTCTCGTCGCTCAACACGCTACTGATGTCTTTGAGCAGGCCATTGCGGTCTTCCGCTTCGATCCGCAGCGTTACCGGATAGCGCGCGCTCTCATCGAGCTGCCAGGAGACCGGCAACACCCGTTCGGGATGGTTCACCATCAATCGTTGCAGTGAGCCGCACCGTTCGCGATGCACCGTGATCCCGCGACCCTGAGTGATGTAGCCCCGAATAGGCTCCGGCGGCATCGGATTGCAGCATCGTGCGAACTGCGTCATGACTGAATCGGCGCCATCCACGACAACCGCGCCACCGCCCGTTGGTTTGTGCTTGCGACTGCGTTTGCTGTGAACAACGTCATCGTCTTCCGTCGGGCGCACCATTTGCTGGACGGCGTTAAATACGGCGGCAGTTGTGATGTCGCCAACGCCAAGCGCAACGCACAGCCCGTCGACATCGCTGAAACCCATTTTGGTCGCGATAGTGGCGATAGGGATATCGCGAATACCGACGCGGGAGAGTTCGCGTTCGAGATGTTCGCGCCCTTGTTTTCGATTCTGTTCTTTATCTTGCTGCCGGAACCAACTGCGCACTTTGGTGCGGCTGCGTGCCGAGGCCAAAAAACCAGAGCGCGGCGATAACCAGTCACGGCTTGGCTGTGGGGTCTTGTTCGTAATGATCTCGATGCGGTCGCCGTTACTGATTGTGTGAGTTAACGTGACGATGCGGCCGTTAATACGTGCGCCTTTGCAGCGATGACCAATTTCGGTGTGCACCTGATAGGCAAAGTCCAGCGGCGTTGCACCTGCAGGTAGATCGATGATGTCGCCTTGCGGCGTTACCGCATAGACGCGATCGCTAAAGACGCCATCGCTCAAGTTATCGAGAATGTCGCTGTCCGCCGCAGTGTCGCTGCCTTCCAGCAGTTGCCGCAGCCAGGCGATCTTTTGTTCGAACTGCGCATTGCCCGGGCCGCCTTCTTTGTAGCGCCAATGCGCGGCAACCCCTAACTCCGCTTCGCTATGCATATCATGCGTGCGAATCTGAATTTCCAGCGCATGTCCATCGGGTCCGAATACCGCAGTGTGCAATGAGCGGTAGTTGTTGCCCTTCGGGTTTGCGATGTAGTCGTCAAACTCCTCGCGAATGTACGGCCAGCGGTTGTGCACAATGCCGAGCGGTGTGTAACACTCGGTGAGGGAATCCACCAGGATACGAACCGCGCGTACATCGAACAGCTCAGACAGCGGCACTTGTTTGCGCTGC
>JBCBZK010000038.1:0-27348 GCA_039815365.1 Pseudomonadota bacterium
CAAATCGATCCTCAAACTGAGACTGCACGGCCGCAATGCCTTCCGCCGCTTTGTCGACGAGCGCCTGCGCTTCTGCAGCGAGGTCTCTGTCGTCAGCGTTGCCTTTCAGCATACGTCGCCAGTCCGTGCGGTCACTCACATGCGCGCCAATCGTTTTTTCCAGCATGCCGGCGACATGCCGCGAACGCGTGCGGAAGATCGGCCTCGCTTGCGTTGCGCCTTGATCGATCCAACGTGTGGGTAGTTGGTCCTGACGCGTAATGCCGACTTTGAGTCCGGAGGTGTTGGAAACGTAGACAAAATGGTCCTGAAAACAGTGTGTTTGGCCCCAATCGGGCTCACGGCAAGTGCCGTTATCGAAGTGACATGTGTGTGGCCGCACGATACACATGTCGCAGGCAGCCAGCCGTTGGCTGCAGGGAAAGCAATAGCCCTGGCTATAACTCTTCTTGGTTTTACGGCCGCAGTTCTGACAATGGATGTTGCCAGTGAAGCGTATTTGGACGCGTTGACCGACCAAGCCTGTCATCGGCAACCGAGCGTCGTCCAAACGCATGGTGTAATCCACAGTTTCGGCATTACTCACGAGCATCTTGCGCGCGTGACCCTGTATTTCCGTCATTTCGGCCTCATGTCTTGGTGCTGTGGCGCTATCGTGAGTAGGCGCCGACGTGAGACAATACCCGATTCAGCTCAATGACGCAGTGGCAGCATGGCAGAACCAACCAAGACGTTGCGTGGCATCCCGATTGTCACCAGCGGCCGTAAATTCAAGACAGATCAAGGCTTTAACGCCATAAAGAACGGCGTAAAACAGCGCGACGATCGTGATGCCGCGCCGGTCGGCCGCAAGCCACCCTGGCTGCGGGCACAGATGCCGTCGGGCGCCAAGTTTTCATCGGTGAAGAAGACTGTGCGTGAAAAACGATTGAGCACCGTTTGTGAAGAATCGATGTGTCCCAATATCGGCGAGTGTTGGAATGCCGGCACAGCAACCATCATGGTGATGGGTAGCGTGTGCACCCGCGCGTGTCAATTTTGCGCGGTGGATACCGGCAACCCCAAAGGCTGGCTCGACCACGAGGAGCCGGAGAACACGGCGCGTGCTGTTGAGGATATGGGACTCAAGTATGTTGTGCTGACGTCAGTAGATCGCGACGATTTGGCAGATGGCGGCGCCGGACACTACGCGGCCTGCGTGCGAGCGATCAAAGCGCGTACCCCGCAAACAGCGGTCGAAGCGCTGACGCCTGACTTCAACGGTGTTGAGGCTCACGTTGCCTTGTTGCTGGATTCGGGCCTCGAGGTGTTCGCGCAGAACGTTGAAACCGTGGAACGTTTGACGCATCCGGTACGTGACCCTCGGGCCGGCTACCGACAGACGCTGAACGTGCTCGGTTTTGCCAAGCGTTATCGTCCTGACGTGCTGACCAAAACAAGCTTGATGCTGGGTTTGGGCGAAACCGATGACGAGATTTACCGAACAATGGATGATCTTGCCGAGATTGGTTGTGACATCGTGACGTTTGGTCAGTATCTGCGCCCGACAGCGAATCATCTGGCGGTTGAGCGTTATGTGACGCCAGAGGCCTTCAACGCCTACAGAGAGGCCGGTCTCGAACGTGGTTTTCTCGAAGTCGTGTCAGGCCCGCTAGTGCGCTCGAGCTACCGCGCCGAACGTGTGCTCGAAAAAAACAACGTTGGTTTTAATGCCGCGTCTGACAGTGAGCATCGTTGATGGGTTGGTTTGCTGAATTTTCGTTGTTCTTCGCCAAGGCGCTGACGTTGGTCGTTGCGATTGGCGCCGTCATTACGTTGATCGCGGCAGCATCGCGCCGTCAGCAATCGAGCGAGACACTGCGTGTTGAAAAACTCAACAACAAGTACCGTGATGTGACCAATCAGCTGCGCGCTGCCGTCAGTGATCCGGCGACTCGTAAGGCGCTCAAGAAGCAGCGCAAGGCTGAGGCAAAGGCAGACAAGAAAAATCCCGAATCACGTGCGCGAACCTACGTTGTCGATTTCAAAGGCGATATCAAAGCCAACGCCGTATCGTCTCTGCGCGAGGAGGTGTCGACGATCTTAGCTGTCGCAAATGATGGCGATGACGTTGTTATCCGGCTTGAAAATCCGGGTGGCGTTGTGCATGAGCACGGTCTGGCAGCAGCGCAATTGGCGCGCTTGCGCGATGCTCAGGTTCCGCTCACGGTCGTTGTCGATAAGGTCGCTGCGAGCGGCGGGTATTTGATGGCCTGTATCGCAAACGAGATAGTCGCGGCGCCATTCGCTATTGTAGGGTCGATCGGCGTGATCGCCCAGATGCCGAATTTCCACCGTTTGCTCGATGAGAAAGGCGTCGATTTCGAGCAAGTGACCGCGGGCAAATATAAGCGTACCGTAACCATGTTTGGCAAGAACACGGATGAAGATCGGGCGAAACTGAAAGAAGAGCTCGAGGAAATCCATGTGTTGTTCAAAGACGTTGTCACGCGTTATCGTCCATCTTTGGACGTAGAGCGTGTAGCGACCGGTGAGCACTGGTACGGAACGCAAGCGCTCGAAATGGGTCTGATAGATAAGATCTCAACGAGTGATGGATTATTGACAGATTCGTTCGAAGATCGTGATGTGTTTACGGTCAAATACGAAATACGCCAACCTTTGCCGCAGAAACTCATGGGCGCGGTAGACGGCGCCATAGCGCGGGCGATGGAAGGCATGATGCGTTGGTGGCCTGGCAAGTAGTGCAGACCGACTTGGGAGATATTGAGATGACAATGCAATCGAAACACGTGTTCCGCCGTGCAGGGGTGATCGCTGGCGTTATTTGTTCTGCTGTGTTGACCGGCTGCGCGTCGTTTGTATCCGACGATCAGCTTGAGGCGCAAGGCCAGGCTACGTTTGACAAGATGCAAGCGGAAGTGCCGTTGGTCAAAGATCCGGCGACCATCAATTTCGTTACGTGCGTGGCCGAGGCGATCGTTGAATCGCTCGAGGGCGAGCCTGCGATGTTCGAATGGGAGCTGGCGATTTTCAATCAGCAACAAATCAATGCGTTTGTGCTGCCCGGTGGCAAAATCAGCGTCTACACCGGTTTGTTGCAAGTGACCAAGAACGACGCGCAGCTCGCTGCCGTTATCGGACATGAAGTCGCTCATGTAACAGAGCGCCATCCTGCTGAGCGCATCGCGCGCACCAATGCAACGATGACTGGCGCACAGATTCTATCCGGGATTGTTGGCGGCACGCCGATCGCCGCGCAAAGCGCATCGACCGCGATTCAGATTGGCGCGCAACTCGGTTTGCTGCTGCCGTTTACGCGTGGGCAGGAAAGCGAGGCTGATGAGGTAGGTCTGGAATTCATGGCGAACGCCGGATTCGATCCACGCGAGAGCGTCAAGTTGTGGCAGAACATGCAGGATAGCCGTGATGGTGAGCCGCCCGAGTTCATGTCGACGCACCCCAGCAGCGAAACCAGGATTGATAAGTTAATCAGTCAAATGCCCAAGGCATTGCTGTTGTACAACAATGCGCAGCAAGCCGGTCGCCGCCCCAATTGCCCACGACCCAATTTCCCTGAACCGAAAAAACCGAAAGAAAAGTGATGTTCTGCGGCGCTGACGTAGCGCTGCCTTCAGGCCGTTGACTGCGCTGCTGGAAGCCAGTCGGCGAGGCTTGGAGTGCGCAGCCGGCGGGTTCTGTATAGATCCTATGCGCGCGAGCGAGTTAGCCGTGATCACCCATGCGCACGCTGACCACGCGCGTCGCGGCGCACAACGCTACATCGCGCACCACGATAGTGTGCCCATCCTCAAGCGGCGCCTTGGCGAGCAACAGCGCATTGATGGTGTTGCCTACGGCGAGTCTATTGCCTTGGGCGATACCGCAGTAAGCCTGCATCCTGCCGGTCATGTCTTAGGCTCAGCCCAAGTGCGTGTGCAACGCGGCAATGAGGTCTGGGTTGCGACTGGAGACTTCAAGCGCGACCCCGATCCGACCTGCGCGCCATTTGAAGTCGTGCCTTGCACGACGTTCATTAGCGAAGCGACGTTTGCGCTGCCTATTTATCGTTGGCCACCCGTCGATGAAGTCGTCGACGACATTTACCAATGGTGGCAGACGAACCGGTCGGCAGGCCGACCGAGTGTGTTGTTCTGTTATGCCTTCGGAAAAGCGCAGCGTGTCTTGGCCCAGCTGGCACGGCTGACTGATGCCAGTGTCTTCGAACATGGCGCCGTGGCGGAGTTAACCGCGCTGTATCGCGACGCGGGCGTGGATATGGTACCAACGCTGCGCGTCGATCTGCGCGAAAAACGCGACTACACCGGCGAGTTGATTATTGCGCCGCCGGGCGCCGCAGGGTCGACATGGATGCGCCGTTTCAAGAATGCATCGACCGGGTTTTGTTCAGGTTGGATGCAAGTGCGCGGCAACCGCCGCCGGCGCGGCTATGACCGAGGGTTCGTCTTATCCGATCACGCGGATTGGCCTTCGTTGCTCAAGACGATTGATGACGTCGGTGCGCAGCAGGTGTTTCTGACACACGGTCATGCCGATACGCTCGTGCGCTTGCTGCGCGAGCGAGGTTATTGCGTCGACGAGCTGCGCGTGCCGGATCGCGAGGCGAGCGATGCTTGAGTTCATCGCGCTGTACCGAACATTGGATCAGAACACGTCAACGCGTGCGAAAGTTGCTGCGATGGTTGCCTACCTGGAGAAAGCGAGACCTGCCGATGTGGCGTGGGCTAGCTTCTTTCTGTCCGGGCGTCGTTTGCGGCGGTTAGTGACGACGACGCAGTTGCGCGAGTGGCTGGCTGAGTGTTCTGAGCTGCCCGTGTGGTTGGTTGAGGATACTTACGCCAGTGTCGGCGACCTCGCGGAAACCATTGCATTGCTGTTGTCCGATCGAGGCTATGCCGAAGCGCTCGAAGATATTTCGCTAGGCGATTTTGTTGTAGAGCACGTGCAAGCGTTGTCGTCGATGGACGATGCGGACAAACGTGCGCACGTCACAGGTTGGTGGCAAAAGCTGCTGTACGAAGCGTGCTATGTCTTCAATAAGTTGCTCACAGGCGCATTGCGCGTCGGCGTGTCGCAAACGCTGCTTGCGACTGCGCTCGCACAGACAGCCGATGTGCCCAGACCGGTCATCCTGCACCGGCTGATGGGGCAATGGACGCCTGACGCCACGTTCGCAGAGCGTCTGACAGGCCCGGACGATGGCACGACGATGTTGTCTCAGCCCTATCCGTTTTGCCTCGCAGCGCCTTTGGAAAAAGTGCCCGGTGAGCTCAGCGTTGCAGATGTCACCGAAAAACTGGGTGACGTTGCCGGATGGCAGGCGGAATGGAAATGGGACGGTATCCGTGCACAGGTAGTTCGACGTGAAGGCCAGTGTTTCGTCTGGTCGCGAGGCGAGGAGCTCATCGGCAATCAGTTTCCGGAGATCGTTGAGGCGGCTATGGCATTGCCCGACGGAACCGTCGTTGACGGCGAGTTACTCGCATGGAAAGACGATGCGCCGATGAGCTTCGCTGCGTTGCAGCGACGTATCGGGCGAAAAAAACCGGGCAAGAAAACGCTGTCGGATTTCCCGGTACGGCTGCAAGCCTATGATCTGTTGGAGCTTGGTGGAGAAGACATTCGCGCGCGCCCGATGTCAGCGCGGCGCGAGGCGCTATGCCAGTTGCACGCGCGTCTACCATCGAAATTCATGTTGTCACGCGTGTTGTCCGGCACGACGTGGACCGAGCTGGCAGCATTGCGAGACCAGTCCCGAGAACGCGATGTCGAGGGGCTCATGCTCAAAGCAGCAGATAGTGCTTACGGGACGGGGCGACAGCGCGGCGTATGGTGGAAATGGAAAATAGAGCCACACACCGTGGACGCGGTCATGCTGTACGCACAAGCGGGCCACGGTCGTCGTGCTAACTTGCACACGGACTACACGTTCGCGGTGTGGCGCGGCGATGATCTTGTGCCGATTGCAAAAGCTTACAGCGGGCTGAACAACGACGAAATCAGTGAGTTGGACAAATGGATACGTCGGCACACGCGTGAGCGCTTTGGACCGGTGAGATCGGTTGAGCCAGTGCATGTCTTCGAGCTTGCTTTCGAAGCAATCGCGCGTTCGGGGCGCCACAAGTCTGGCGTGGCGCTGCGCTTCCCTCGCATTCGTCGCTGGCGACGTGATCTGGCAGCCGCCGATGCGGATACGCTGGCATCGCTTGAGGCGCTGTTGTGAGCGGTGTCACGCGCAGCCGCATTGATGCCTGGTTTAACGACAACGACTGGCAAGTGTTCGACTATCAATCGGACGCGTGGGAGGCGTTTGGTCAAGGTCAGTCCGGGTTGATTCATTCGCCCACCGGCAGCGGCAAGACGCTCGCCGCGTGGCTCGGGCCGTTGCAACACATCAGTACGTCGGCGCGTGGTTTGCGCGTGCTCTGGATCACTCCGCTGCGCGCGTTGGCAAACGATACGCACGAAAACCTGCAAGCTGCCGTAACAGCATTGGGCAGCGATTGGCGCGTGGGTATCCGCACGGGCGACACATCATCGAGCGAGAAAGCGCGCCAACGTCGCACGCCACCACAGGCTTTGATTACAACGCCAGAGAGTCTTTCCGTTTTATTGTCATACGCCGATGCAGACAATTGGTTTGGGTCGCTTGACGCCGTCGTTGTCGACGAATGGCATGAATTGCTTGGCAGTAAGCGTGGCGTGCAGCTCGAGTTGTGTCTGGCGCGTCTGCGAGCGTTACGTAGTGATGTTGTGACGTGGGGGTTGTCCGCGACGCTTGCTAATCTTGAAGAGGCAATGACTGTGCTCTGCGGCGAAACACATCGCGCGAGTCTGATTGCTGGTGCGTCGCCGAAACAGATTGATATCGCCAGCGTCCTACCGGAGTCGTTAGAGCGCTTCCCACAAGCAGGCCCCCTAGGTTTGGCGCTTGTCGAGCCCGTCGTCGAGCAAATACACAACGCAGTATCCACGCTTGTGTTTACCAACACGCGCTCGCAGGCAGAGTCATGGTTTGATGCATTGTTGCGCGCGCGACCCGATTGGTTGGGTCGCATCGCGCTGCATCACGGTTCTATCGATCGCAAAATCCGCCAGACGATCGAGCAAGGTTTGCGTGACGGCGCATTGCTCGCGGTGATCTGTACATCTTCGCTCGATCTTGGCGTGGACTTCGCACCCGTGGACCAGGTATTGCAGATTGGCAGTCCCAAAGGCGTGGCGCGTCTGATGCAGCGCGCCGGCCGCAGTGGTCATCAACCGGGTGCAGTTTCAACCGTTCAGTGTGTACCGACGCATGCGTTGGAGTTGGTCGAAATCGTCGCTGCGCGCGAAGCGTGGCATGCCGGTCGGATAGAGCCACGTGTGCCACTGACAAGGTCGCTGGATGTGCTCGTGCAACACTTGGTGACCCGTGCTCTGGGCGGCGGCTTTGAGTCGGACGGGATGCTCGCCGAGGTGCGCACGACGCACGCGTTCAGTGCACTCAGTGATACCGCTTGGCAGTGGTGTCTGGATTTTATTACACGCGGCGGTCAGGCGTTGGCCGGGTATCCGCAGTTTAATCGCGTCAGTGTGGTGGATGGGCTTTATCGAATGACCGATCAACGCCTGTCGCGCCAGCACCGCATGAGTATTGGCACGATTGCCAGTGACACGGCGATGCGGGTGAAGTGGATATCAGGTGGATCACTCGGGACGATTGAAGAGTCTTTCGTATCGCGACTCGACAAAGGTGATCGGTTTTTGTTTGCAGGGCGACTCGTCGAGCTTGTGCAGATTCGTGACATGACCGCTTACGTGCGCAAGTCCAAGCGCGTCAGCAAGACAGTGCCGCGTTGGCAGGGCGGTCGCATGCCTTTGTCGACAGCGCTCGCCGATAGCATGCTCGCCGTGCTTTCGGCGTATGCCGATAAATCCTTGGATGCGCCCGAGCTCGAGGTTGTCCGTTCGTTGCTCGATCATCAGATTGCTGTGTCGCGATTACCAGCGCCCGGTCGTCTTTTGGTGGAGCGTTGTCAATCCCGCGAGGGTCATAGTCTGTTCCTGTTTCCGTTTGCTGGCCGTCTTGTGCATGAAGGTATGGCAACCTTGCTCGCTATGCGGATATCGCGAGAGCAACCGATTACGTTCACGCTGTCGGCGAATGATTACGGCATTGAGCTGTTAAGTGCAGACGCGCTTGATTGCGACACGGCGACGTTGCGTACTTGGCTGTCCGTGGAGCGTCTTGTCGACGACATGTATTCAGCAGTCAACCTTGGCGAAACCGCAAAACGTCAATTTCGCGATATCGCGCGCATCGCCGGGTTAGTGTTTTCAGGCTATCCCGGGAGTGGCAAATCGACGCGTCAGATCCAGGCTTCCAGTGGATTAATCTTCGATGTGCTGATGCGCTATGACGAAGACAATTTGCTCTTGGATCAATCGCGCCGTGAGGTACTGGATGCTCAGTTGGAGGTCACACGTATGCGCGCTGCGCTGGTTCGCTTGCAGGACTGCGAAGTCGATATCGTCGACACGCAACGACTGTCACCCTTTGCGTTCCCGCTGTGGGCCGAGCGGTTGCAGAGTCAAATCATGTCGAGTGAGACCTGGAAAGCCCGTGTGCAACGGATGGCAGATCAACTTAACCGGCGTACCCGCAAAAAGCAGCAACGGGCAGGGCGGTCGTGAGTGCCGTCGCGCAGATCGATTGCATGGGTGAGTCGCTCTTGCTACTGGCCGAACGCGCGGTTTATTGGCCCGCACGCAACACGCTACTCATTGCCGATTGGCATTTGGGCAAAGCCGATGTGTTCGGCCGTCACGGGATTGCCATTCCGGACGGCGACGTTGCCTTTGATCTGTCACGCCTTACAGCAATGATTGCTGAACATGATGTTCAACGTGTTGTTGTCTTGGGTGATCTGATGCATGCGCCGCCGAGCCCTGCAGATCGTTGGCCATTGGCGCTCAGTCAGTGGTTACAAGCACATCATCAATTGCAGCTGCTGATCGTCGCCGGCAATCATGATCGTGTGCAGGCAACTGACTTGCCGCAGGGTCTCGGCGATCGGTTGACGTGGCATGCATCGTCGCTGGATGAAGGTCCCTTTCGGCTGGATCACGAACCGAATGATGTGCCGGGCTGCTACGTACTGGCGGGTCATATTCACCCGACGTACTGGTTGCGTGCTGGTGCCGACCGGATCCGTGCCCCGGCGTTTTGGTTTCGAGACGGACATGCGGTGTTGCCGGCGTTCGGTACGTTTACCGGCGGTTACAATATCAAGCCAAGTAACGGTGAGCGTGTTTGGGTTACTGGTGCTGACGCCGTCATAGAGGTTACATAAGCATGGCATTTAAAGATCATTTCTCACAGCATGCGAATGTGTATTCGCGCTATCGACCGTCTTACCCATGGGCGATGTTTCGCTGGTTGGCGGCGCAGCTCGACAGCGTAGATACCGTCTGGGATTGTGCAACCGGCAATGGTCAGGCTGCGCACGATTGGGCTCACGTTGCGCGGCGCGTCATTGCGACCGACGCCAGTGCAAATCAGATCCACAGCGCCGTTGGTCATCCGCGTATCACGTTTCGGTGCGCCAGCGCAGAACACAGCGGTCTCGACGATCACAGCGTTGACATTGTCAGCGTTGCGCAGGCGCTACATTGGTTTGATCAACCTGCCTTTTACACAGAGGCTCGTCGTGTGCTTCGCCCTGGCGGTATCCTGGCCGTATGGACTTATCGTTTGTGTCGGGTGTCCGCCGCAATTGACCCAATTCTGCGTACGCTTGCGTGGGAGACACTCGACAGTTATTGGCCGCCGGAGCGCGATCATGTCGAGAACGAGTACCGTGGCATCTTACCCAACTGGCAACCATTGGCGACGCCACGCTTCGATGTCCGCGCCGATTGGACGCTTGAACAACTGCTTGGCTATCTGTCCAGCTGGTCCTCGGTGCAACGCTGTCGACGCATGACCGGACACGATCCGTTGGCTGAATTGCACGAGCCGCTGCGCCAGTTATGGGGCGATGGGCGGCGTATGGTGTCGTGGCCGTTAGTCTGGTTTGTTTACCGAAAGCCGGGCTAGGCAGGCTTTGCTACACTACAGGCATGAGTGCGGTAGCAAAAATTGATGGCAAAGCTCTACTCGGTGCCCAGCGATGGCTCGCGGTTGTCGCGCCTAACGACTGGCGTGGCATTGCGTTAGTCATACATGCTTGGCTTACGATTGCCGTGGCTGCGGCGCTGGCTATTGTCACGGCGCATCCTGTAGCGATTGTGCTGGCTATCGCAATAATCGGTTCGCGCCAGTTAGGGTTATCGATCCTGATGCACGAAGCGGCGCATGGCACGTTGCTGACGGACCGTCGGCGAAACGATGTTGTTGGGCAGTGGCTATGCGCGTTGCCGCTCGGTATCGATATGCATGCCTATCGCGGCTATCACATGAAACATCATCGTTTTGCCCAACAGAGCGAAGACCCCGATTTGGCGTTGTCCGCGAAATTCCCGGTGACGCGCTTTAGTATGCTTCGCAAGATGCTGCGCGACATTACCGGGCTTACGTTTTTGCGCCTGCGCATCGCGCCATTGCTGTCGACTCTGATCCGTGCGAAATCACCGTCGCGAGCTGATGTCGCGCTGATCATCAGCAACGCACTCGGTATGGTGGTGGCGTGGTCGATAGGTGGGCTACATTGGTTCATATTGCTGTGGCTAGTGCCGCTGATGACCTGGGAGATGTTGGTCACGCGACTTCGCAATATTGCTGAGCATGCATGTGTCGGTAATGATTGTGATCCGTGGCGGGTCGCTCGCACAACGCGCGTCAGTTGGCTTGAACGTATGTTCATTGCACCTTACTACGTCAACTATCACGCAGAGCACCATATGTTTATGACAGTGCCGTGTTATCGGTTGCCCCTGTTGCACAAGGCGCTGGGCGAACAGGGTTTGTTGCATCAACAGCAGGTTCCAGTGGCGCACGGTTATTTCTCAGTCGTTAGAACAGCAACCGGTGAACGTTCATGATTCGCAATATGGCGCTTGTATTGGCGGTGAGTGTGTTGTGCGGCTGCAGCCTGTTGTCGCCGCCGCAAGTGTCTGAACGTGACGGTGAACGCAGCCGTCCGGTGTTGCCTGCACTGAATACGGAGCCGCTCGCGCCTGTCGTCGAGCACACGTATACGCTGCAGAATGCGCAGCATAATGTCGTCGGTACTGTCCAGGTGATGACAGCTAACGAGCAAGATACCTTCTCTGACATTGCTCGCAGCTATGGTCTTGGCTACGACGAGTTGAAATATGCTAACCCCGGCATCGATCCATGGTTGCCTGGTGCCGGTACGCGTATCGTCTTGCCAACCCGTTTTGTGTTGCCTGATGCACCGCGCGAAGGCGTCGTTCTCAATATTGCGGCTAAGCGTTTGTTCTATTTCCACCCAACTGATGACGGTGAGTTACAACAAGTAACGACCTATCCGGTTGGCATTGGCCGGGAAGGCTGGGCGACGCCGACCGGGCAAAGCAAAGTCATTGCCAAGGCAACCGATCCGGCGTGGTATGTGCCGGCATCGGTGCGCAAAGAACATCGCGAAAAAGGCGATCCGTTGCCTGCAGTCGTCGGCCCGGGTCCGGATAATCCGCTCGGCAGGCACGTGTTGAAACTCGATATGCCAGGTTACTTGTTGCATGGCACTAATCAACCTTATGGCGTCGGCATGCGGGTGAGTCACGGGTGTGTCCGTTTGTATCCAGAGCACATTGAGTTGCTTTATGCAGCGGTAGGTATTGGCGTACCGGTGACGCTCGTCAATCAACCGGTCCTGAGTGGTTGGCAGGGTGACATCTTCTTCATCAAGGCTTTTCCCGCGCTTGGCGATGATGAGCGCACGCCAGAGGCGTTGCAGGCTGTTGCATCGACGCATGCGCGCGCGCGCTTTGGTGATGGCGACGCGCCGTTCCTGGATGCTGCGTTAGCCTCTGTCACTACCAGCGCTAACGCGCGAGCGGTGCGCTGGCAATACGCAGGTTTTGATACGCTGACCGATGCTGTTTACGTCGAGAACGTGACCACGGGTCCGGAAGAGGGGCCTACGCGCGACGAAGTGCTTGCCCTGATCGATGAAGTCATGCAGGACGAGCCGGGCGAAAGTGCGGCCGCTGAAGGCGTTACTGATGGCGGATAACAACGAATGGCTGCGTGTTGTGCTCGAAGAGGCGCAGCGAAAGCTTGCGCAAAACCCACCGAAGAGATCGCACGGCGATACCCCTCAGGAGCACAACGAAAAGAAATCGGCGTAGTCGCCTGTGAGGGTCTTGTTCGTGAGTGTCCTTGTCGGGTTGCCGCTATAGGTTTGCCAGAATACCCAGCGTGAATCTGTCGCTTTGTCGGGCCACTCGTCAGTCAGGCACGCCATCGCTTTGCCCGTGTAGGTTGATTCGAGCGACAAACGCCAACGGCTCGCCGCATCTGTGACGGCGGCTTTCGCTGCAGGCGTTGGATCGGCATAGCCAGCGCCGAGATAGTCGTGGCGAATCTGGACGTTGGCAGCCGGATCATCGATATCGGGGAGCGTTGTATCCGCTAGTTTGAGTCTTCGCCATATTTTTTGGCAGAGTGTCTTAATCGCGCGCTCGTTACACTCATCAACATCAATAACGCGTACGGCAATAATCTGTGTTGGCCATCCTAACATCGCCATGCCAACTGCCAGACCGGCGGCAGTGCACATCGTGCCGCAGGCAAGATAAATGCGTTCTGGCGGTGGTGACCCTGCCGGCCATTGCTCGGCAATTTCGAACGCCGCGTTGACATAGCCGATACTACCTAGCGGCGATGTGCCGCCCATTGGTACAACCGCAAGCTTTGATGTGTCGCGCAAATGCCGCAACGAGGCGACGCGTTTTTCACGGTCAAAGTAGTATTGCGTGAGTGCTGTGCCATTGGATTGATGTCGCGTTAACGTGCCACGCACGAAATCCGTCATGCGTTGTGGCATGAGCATTGCCGTGCACGCAAGGTCGTTGCGTGTGGCGTGAAGCGCGGTTGCTAATGCATGATTTGAGCCGACGCCGCCGAACGTCACGACGTTCTCTTTACCGCGCTGGCGTGCGTCTGCCAGCAGGTATTCAAGCTTGCGCACCTTGTTGCCGCCGTAAACGCGATGGGTCAAATCGTCGCGCTTTACCCACAATGAGCCATCGCTTTCGAGGCGTTCAAGCGGGGTCGGAAGATCAGCCAACGGCAATCGGGCTAACTTCTGCGCAAGCGTTGGAAATCGCTGATTGAGGTAGCTGTAGCCCCGTGGCGTGTTCTTACTCATCGATCACCTTTAAGGTTTGCTCGCATCGGGTTCGCGGGCGCATTACAATGTCAGAATAGTAACAGTGATTTGCTGCGCAGCATCAGTTCTGCGCCGCGGAGGCGTGATTGGCACAAGGCGTTCGCTCCGACAAGACAGGCATGAGCATCGTTGAGGCACCTGCCAGCGGTCAACGCATTACTCCCTCTGCCCATCCGGTAGCCGCGTTTCTCGGTCGCACCATTTCTGGTCCGCTCCATCAGCCTGTTTCCGTGAGTGGCTATGCCGCGTTTGAGCGTATGTTTGGTGGCGCACCCGACGGCCATGGCCTCGGAACAACGTTGCAGCAATTCTTCGAGCATGGTGGCAAGCGCGCCGTTGTTGTACGTCTGGCTAATGATGCTCGTTGCGGTTATCTCGATGTGCCGTGCGAGGTCGGTTCGCTGCGGCTGATGACAGTGAATCCGGGGTCTGCCGAGCGCCTGCGGGCATCGATTGATTACGACGGCATACAGCAGCCTGACAGTTTTAACCTCACCGTCCAGAGATTGGATATCAGCGGGCGGCATATCCTCGACCAAGAGTTGTACTCCGGCGTGTCGGTAGATGCTGCCTCACGCCATTTCATTGGTCGTGCGTTAGAGCATTCGCAATTGGTTCAGCTGTCTGGCGATAGCGAAAACCAGACGTTGTCGCGACCTACAGAAATGCGCGCGGGTATTACCACGGTTGCGATTGGCTATGTCGGGATGCGCGCTCACGGTGATGATGGTCGTGCGCTGAGTGATTATGATCTGGTCGGCTCTGATCGCAAATCGACGGGTATGTTCGCGCTGGAAACCATACCGCATTTCGACTTTCTTTATGCTGCGCACGAGATCGGTCAATCGGGTCCTGGCGCTGCGTTTGTTGTCGCTGCTGAAATGTATTGTCAGCGACGCAATGCACTGCTTGTGATCGATCCACCGACACAGTGCGATGACGTCGCGGCATTGGTCGGTTGGCGGCGTCGGCAGCAACATGCCGGTCACAGTAGTCTGGCTTATTTTCCGGCGCTGTATCATCGCCACAAGCCTTCCGTGGTTCACAGTGCAGCCGGTGCGTTGATTGGGCTTCTGTGTCGACATGACGAGCGCGAGCACGTATTCGCAGCGCTCGCTGACGATACGCGTCAAAATTCTGCTGCGCTGCATCGTGACTGGTTACCGTGCGTTGACGTCGATGCGGAAGACGCTTTGCAGTTGTTGCGACTCGGCGTTAACCCGTTGGTTACCGGTCAACAGCGGCGACTGCTGTTTCCCGGGCTGGTTACCTGCGCCAATCTTGGCGACCGCAATGCTGGCTCACTGACGTTGCAGCGACTCACCAAATTTATCTTGCGGCAGATTGATTTTGGTACACGCTGGGCTTTGCTCGCGCCACAGCAGGCCGAAACATGGCACCAGATCGAGGTTCAGGTACAGCGTTTCATGGCGGAGCTCGCATCAGCCGGCGCTTTCAAAGTGGCGCCGGGTCAACCCGGGTGGTGGGTCCGGTGCGACGCATTGACGAATGGTGACAGTGAACAATCGACGTCGGCGTTCCGGTTGTTGCTCGGTTTTCATCCTCGCGCAATCGCGGCGCCAGTCATGTATTCAATTTCGCAGCATCACAACGGCGCATCGGTAGTACGCACGGCATTGCATAGCGATAGCCATTGATTGCATCAGTGTGCATCCAAACAATAGGCTGTTGCGAAAAACGTATCAACGGAATGATCCACAGGAGCGGATGTTATGTCACCGCGTCAAGGCCCGCGAGGCCCACACCAAGACCTTGACCGCGCAACACTGGTTGCAACAGGGATCTATGGTTTTTTGATTCTGACGGTTTTGTGCTGGCTGACGTAGCGTCAGGCAGAGACTGAACTGTCCTCAACGCGCGTTGCCCATGTGCGCCGCATCGGTTGCCGCCGTGCGCTGATCCGCTACACTCAGGATATGAGTGTTCTTGTTTTCATTGATGCCGTCGTCCTAGCAGCGCGCTACGCCGTGACGCTTCGATTATGAAGCTGGCGCGAGTATGGCGTTGGGTTGCGAGTATCGGCTTGCTGCTTGCATTGCTTGTAGCGTTACGTTTGATTGTTTCAACGACGGATGGCGTACTCGATGTCTGGACGCGCTTGCAAAGCGCACCAGCGATTATTCGTTACGCCGCATTGGCTGCGTTGGTCATTGTTGTTGTGATTTTCGCCGTGCTTTGCTGGAGATTGCTGCGTCCACGCCGCACACAACAGGCAACCGCAGCTGCAGTCGTCTTCGATGAAGCCGCATTACGCGCCGAGGTCGCCGATATGGGGCAGAGCGGCGCCGATGTCAGCGCCGTCGAAACTGAGCTCCAACATCTTGAAGGTCATCGTGATGCTGACGCACTTGAGATTGCTCTGTTCGGCGAAGTAAGCACCGGTAAGACATCGTTGGCGAAAGCGCTGCTGCCCGATGCAGAGGTTGTGATCAGCCCGCTGGCTGGTTCGACAACCGAAGTGGCGCGCTACGCATGGCAAGCCAGCACTGGAGCGACGATTACGCTGTCCGACTTGCCAGGTCTTGATGCGGTTGGCAAGACGTTGGATGCCGCAATGATGGATGAGGCCAGACGAGCGCATGCGGTCGTGTTCGTTACTGATGGCGATTTGACGCGTCAACAGTTAGAGGCTCTCACAACGCTTGCGGCATTACGAAAACCGCTGATCGTCACGCTCAACAAAGCCGATCGTTACAGCCGCGATGAGCAGGCGACGTTGTTAACCCGGCTACAGGAACGCATCAGCGCGGCTAGCGATGGCGCCGATCCGGTGTTGATCGTCACCGTTGCTGGCGGCGAGCAAAGCGTCGTGGTTGAGGATGCGAGCGGCACGCAATCACCTGGAACACGCGCGCGCCAACCGGATGTCAGTCAACTCGTGCTTGCACTGGAGGAATTGCTCGGCGGAGACCTGGCCGTCGTTAATGCCCTGCGTGAGCAGTCGCTACTCAGCCTTGCGAACGAAAAACTTCTTGCTGCGAAAAATGATTACCGCCAACAACGTGCCGCGCACATCGTTCGCGACACCACCCGTAAGGCTGTGGTTGGCGCGCTGGCAGCTGTGACACCGGGAACGGATATCGTGATTCAGGGGTATTTGGGTAGCTCGATGACCAAACGACTGTGCGCGCTCTACGGACAACAGGCGCGCGAGTTGGATATTGAGTCGTTTCTTAACTTGAGTCAAAGCCGCGTGGGTACCGCGTTGCCGGTAACGCTGGCGATTGCGGGCAACGGTCTGAAAGCGTTTCCCGGTGCTGGCACTATCGCCGGAGGTCTGGTGCATGCAGTGGCTTACGGCCTCATTTTTGATGCGGTGGGCCGGGGATTGATCGCGTCTTTAGAGGCGCATGGTGCATTCGCTGCCGAGCAGGCTGCCAACGCGGTGCGCGATTCGTTTGAAGACAATCTGAATGACAGCGTCAAGCGTATCGCGCGTCTTGCCCTTGATATCAAGCGCAGCGCTGATGACTGAATCGAACAGCCACGAACATCTCAAACTTGCCCGCAGCTCGCTGACCGAGTTGCTGGACGACAAACGCCTACCGTCGGTCGTGCGCGAATCGCTGCGCGGCGACTACGTACAAGTGCGTGCCATGTTGGAAAAACTGGAGCACGGGCATCTGCACATCGCAGCCTTTGGTCGGGTGAGCACGGGTAAGTCTTCCTTGCTCAACGCGCTGGTCGGCGAAGCTGTATTCAATGTGAGCGCGTTGCATGGCGAGACGCGCCATAGCGAAATGGCCGCCCTCGACGAGCGAGCTGCTGGCGGCATTTTCGTCATCGATACGCCGGGCATTGATGAGGCCGACGGCGCCGCACGTGAACGCGCAGCTCACGAGGTTGCCGGTCGCGCCGATATCATCATTTTCGTTGTTGACAGTGACCTTACCGATAGTGAGTTCTCGGCATTGCAGACACTAGCCGCTTTGCCGCCTCCGGTATTGCTTGCGCTGAACAAGAGCGATCGATATAGCGCTTCGGAGTTAGCGCTGTTGCTGAACGCAATCACCGAACGGGTCGCACCTTTTCTTGCAGCCGAGCGTGTTCTTGCGGTGTGCGCCAACCCGCGCGCGGTACCGATGGTGGTTCTCGACGCAGACGGTAACGAGCGCGAGACGCTGCGAGAGCAGGCGCCTGATATCGAAGCTTTGCGTGAGTTGCTTTGGCATATCGCCGAGCGCGATGGCAAGACGCTGGCTGCGTTGAATGCATCGTTGTTCGCTGCAGATTTGTCAGACAAAGTGGGTCAGCGCCTGATTGCGGCACGTAGCGAAGTTGCTGATCGACTGGTGCGAACCTACTGCGTTGGCAAAGGCGTTGCAGTAGCCCTGAACCCGATCCCGGTTGCGGACTTGCTTGCTGCTGCCGCGATTGATATTGGCATGGTAGTGCATTTGTCCCGCGTCTTCGCATTGCCGTTGTCCCGCAATGATGCGGGAAAACTGGTACGGGTCATCACGGGTGAGGCTATCGCATTGATGGGATCGGTGTGGGCCGTGCACTTTATCTCCAGCGCGTTGAAGGTTGGCACTGCAGGGCTCTCCACTGCGCTTACCGCTGTCGCCCAAGGCGCAGTTGCTTACTATGGCACTTACGTCATTGGCCAAGTGGCTAGGGAGTATCTGGCCGCAGGTTGTTCGTGGGGAGACGCCGGCCCCAAAACAGTCGTTCGTGACATTCTCGCTTCGCTGGACCGCGATTCAGTGTTAAAAATGGCGCGCGAAGATATTCGCGCCAGAATAAAAGGAAGCGCATCATGATACGGCAAGTGATATTTTCTCACGGTCTTGAGTCGGGTCCGTGGGGAAGCAAGATCAAAGTGATGGCAGAGGTCGCGCGGCGATTGGGTTACGCGGTGACGTCGGTTGACTATCAAGGCATGCGTGAGCCGCAACCACGGGTAGACAAGCTGCTGGCGACGATTGATGCGCAGCCTGCCGAATGCACGGTGTTGGTCGGTTCAAGCATGGGCGGTCATGTTGCAACGGCAGCGGCCAGCGCTCGTGATGTGAACGGTCTGTTCGTGCTGGCGCCAGCTTTTTTTATGCCGGGCTACGAAGACATCACCCCGCAAGTACCGGCGTGTGAGATGCATATCGTCCACGGTTGGCATGACGATGTCGTGCCGGTTGATCACAGCATTCGTTACGCGCGCGATGCCGCTGTGAGCCTGCACTTGGTGGATAGCGATCACCGGCTCGGTAGCGCCATGGCAACGATTTCTGATCGGCTGGAGACCTTCCTTCGGCATTTTGTACCTGTCACTGAACTAGGAGAGACATTTCAATGAAGACTGTATTCACGATGATACTGGTGTTAGCGATGACGGCGTGTGGCGGCAGCGATGCGCCGGAAGCCGAAGTCGCTGAACCTGCTGCAGATACCCGCTTGACGGATGCCGTCAATGAGCCGCTGGACAAAGCGAAAGCGGTTGAGGATCTGGCACAGCAACGCAAAGCGGACATGGACGCAAAACTTGAAGAAATGGAAGGCACAGCGACCACGGACGATACGCCGTGACACAGTCCTATCCGTATCACATCGTCGATGTGTTCACGGAGCAACGCTTTGGCGGCAATCCATTGGCGGTCGTACTTGACGCAGAAGGTCTGAGCAGTGCGCAAATGCAACGTATTGCGCGTGAATTCAATTTCTCTGAGTCCACGTTCGTATTGCCCGCGGATGACGCGTCGACGTGCAGTCAGCGCGTGCGTATCTTCACGCCAACCAAGGAGGTGCCGTTCGCGGGTCACCCGAATATTGGTACAGCCTGGGTATTAGCACAGTGCGGTCGATTCGGTGACAGTATTGAATCAGTCACAACACGGTTCGATGAGTTGGCAGGCGAGGTTGCGATTGCGTTTCAACGCTCGCCTGCGGGGAGCATCTGCGTTGAGTTGCGCGCACCGCAACCGCTGCGCGTCGGTGATCGAGTGTCGGTCGAGGCAATCTCGCGTGTGTTAGGTCTTCCTGAACACGCAATCTGCACGTCAGATCATGAGCCTGTCGAGGCATCAGTAGGTTTACCGTTTACGATCGTGGGGTTACGCGATAGCGACGCGCTGCAACGTGCGTCGATTGACCTTGCCGCGTTAGGCGAACAGCGCGATCTCGGCCTGAATCCCGATATCTACTGCTACGTGCGCGATCAACAAACGATCAACGCACGCATGTTTGCGCCTTTCGATGGCGTCATTGAAGACCCTGCGACAGGCAGTGCCAGTTGCGCTGTCGTTGCACTACTGCATCAGGCGATGGCGGGTGCACCTGACGCGCTTGAATGGCAGCTGACCCAAGGTGTTCACATGGGGCGTCCCAGCCATCTTGTTGCACGCACGCTTTGGGATGGCGACGTCGTCACTGACGTCTATCTGGGTGGTAGCTGTGTAGCGTTCGCACAAGGTGAATTGCAGGCCTAGCTGCGCGCGGAGAGATAGCCTGCCAATCCTGCCAGCGCCGGCGTGTCGTGCGTGATCAGGTAGGTTGGAATATTGCCGAGATAATCGCGATAGCGCCCCTTATCGACAAAGCGCTCCCGAAATCGTGATGCCATAAAGACGTCCCGGTTAGCAGGCAAAATCCCGCCGCCAAGATATACGCCGCCGCGCGCGCCTAACGTCAATGCGACGTCCCCGGCAACGGTTGCCAGAAAGTTAAAGAACTGTGTAAACGTAGCGATTGCTGCCGGGTCACCCGCGGTGGCCGCAGCACTGATTTGCTCTGCATCCAGCGTTTGGGTATGCAGAGCCGCATGCAGCAATTCCAAACCATCGCCGCAGAGTATTCGCTCAGCTGAACAATGTCCGAAACGTTCGCGAACGTTATCAATAAGGCGTGCCTCCGCTGCATTGGTTGCGGGCAACGTGACGTGCCCACCTTCGCCGGCTATCGCATGTGCGCGTCCGTTAGCAATCGTCAGCCCGGCAACGCCAAGACCGGTACCCGGACCGATAAGCGCGCAGGTGGCATTCGGGTCTTTGGTGCCGCCGCCAAGACTGATCATGTCGGTGCTTTGCAGATGCGGCAAGGCGTAGGCGAGTGCTTCAAAATCGTTGATGACCAACAACTCATCTAACCCTAGCGTTGCGCGAAGATCGTGCGTGTTGAACGTCCATTGGATGTTCAACAAGCTCAGCGTATCGCCCGTTACCGGTCCTGCGATCGCAAGCAGCGCGCCGCCCGGTGTGACATCTGCTGCCAGCAGACTCAGGTATTGCTTCAGCATCCCGTCAATCGTGTCGAACGACGCATTGCTTAATTTATGCAGATCCGTAAGCCTGCCGGCGTCTGAGCCATCCTGCTGCCACAGCGCGACGCGCGAGTTCGTGCCGCCAATGTCGGCCACCAGCCAGCGTTGAATTGTTGATGCCACGTTCTTATGCTCCTGCCGCATTTAATGCCGCGCGCAAGGGTTGCCCAGCGACGCGGGAAATTCAAGCGCCTGTGTGTCATAGCGTGTGCGGTACACTAGCGCCATGCTGAAGACAAAGATGATCGAATGACAGGTTTGCGGGCACAAATACAGCGTGTTCTTGCGCGTTTTGTCGGGCTTTGGGTTCGACCTGCGGTCGCCAGTGACGATGTCATCGAGCGACTGCGGGCAATCAGCCAACGCCCTGAGGCGCGCATCGTTTATGTTCTTGAGTCGGGCGGTCTCGCCGACGTCTTGACCCTCGAACGCGTCACGCAGACACATGATTTGCCGTCCCCTAACAATGATCTGGCATTTGCAGATCAGGATATAGGTCGATCTCTGGTTGTGCTGCGACGCCTTAAGGGGCTGTTGTTCCGGCGTCGGTCGCGCAAGCAGTCGCGCCGGTTAACGCGCTTGATGGACGTTGTCGTGGCCTATGCACAATCCGAACCTGCGCCCGCGGTTGCCCAGCAGCTATATCTTGTGCCGGTAGGTATCTATTGGGGCAGGGCGCCTGGCAAAGAGCGCTCGTGGCTCAGTTCGGCATTCTCCGAAGACTGGGAAGTGGGTGGGCGCACGCGCAAACTCATCACGACCTTGTTTCAGGGTCGACAGACGTTGATGCAGTTCTCCGAGCCGATGCAATTGTCACCGCTTATGGAGTCAGGGCTCAGTAGCGAGCGCACATTGCGCAAGACTTCGCGCGTGTTGCGTGTACATTTTCGACGCCGTCGTGAAGCGACCGTCGGTCCGGACATGTCGCACCGGCGCACATTGATTAACGAGATTTTGCACGATCCTGCGGTGCAGCAGGCGATCGTTGCCAGCGGTGAGTCTGGCACGCGGGCGCGAAGCAAAGCAGAAAAGAAAGCGCGAAAATATGCGGTCGAAATTGCCGCTGATTTGTCTTACTCGACAGTGCGTCTGCTCGAGCGCGTGCTGACCTGGCTGTGGCAGAGAATTTACGACGGTGTCGCCGTTCATGGCACCGAACGTCTGCATGAAGTCGCTGAAGGGAACGAGCTCATTTACGTGCCGTGTCACCGGAGCCATTTCGATTATTTGCTGCTGTCTTACGTGTTGTACAAACAAGGCCTGTCCCTGCCGTACGTTGCTGCTGGCATCAATCTGAACTTACCGGTCGCCGGGTCCATTCTGCGCCGCGGAGGCGCTTTTTTCCTGCGGCGTACGTTCAGCGGCAATCGTCTCTATTCATCTGTTTTTCGGGCCTACGTACGCGCCCTGCAGACGCGTGGTTACCCTTTGGAGTACTTTATCGAGGGTGGCCGCAGTCGTACTGGACGCCTGCTGACGCCGAAAGGTGGGATGCTTAGCATGAGTATTCAGGCCTATCTGGAAGACTCGCGACGCCCTGTACAGTTTATTCCAGTCTATTTTGGCTACGAGCGTCTCATCGAGGGTACCGCCTTCATTGGCGAGCTGCGCGGGGATACGAAGAAGAAAGAATCATTGTTTGGTTTGTTTCGCTCGTTGCGCGCGCTACGTGAGCAATTTGGTCAGGTGTACGTGAATTTTGGTGAGGCGATTGATCTTGCCCAGTTGCTTGATACGCAAGCACCAGAGTGGCGCAGCTTTGAGCCAAGTGAGACGAGTAAGCCTGCGTGGCTATCTGCCGTCGTTGACCAGCTGGGCTGGCAGATTCTGGAGCGAATCAACTCCGCAGCAGCGGTAACGCCGATCAGTCTGTTGGCGCTGGCGCTGTTGGGTACACCGAAACAAGCAATGGCTCGCGCTGATTTGAAACGTCAATTGGCGCTCTATCAAACGCTTTATGAGCGCACGCCTTACAGTGACTTTGCGACGCTGCCAACGCTCTCGCCGGACGACATTATTGCGCATGGCGTGAAACTCGACGTGATCCGCATTGAGGACCACCCGTTAGGCGACATCGTTCATTTGCCCGAGCGGCAGGCGTTATTGCTTACGTATTTTCGCAACAACATTTTGCACCTGACTGCCGTCCACTCGTTAGTGGCATCGTGCTTCATACACGGTCAGACCCTGGATATCGAAACGCTCCATCGATTGATTCGTCTGACGGCGCCGTACGTGCGCCGAGAGTTGCGCCTGAAGTGGCAGACTGATGATGTACCCCGTGTGGTTGATATCGTCATCAATGCATTGACGGACAGTGGCTTGCTGGTTCGCGAGGGCGACACGTTGTCGCGGCCTACAGCAGGCTCGGCCGCGGCGTTCGCGCTGACGCAGCTTGGCCACTCCGTCGTGCCGATATTGCAACGCTACTACATGACGATTGCGCTGCTGGACAAGCACGGCAGCGGGACATTGAGTCAGAATGAGCTCGAGGAAACCTGTCAGTTATGCGCTGAACGACTGTCGATACTCTATGGCATGCGTTCGCCGGATTTTTTCGATCGTCGTTTGTTCCGCGATTTCGTCAGCACGCTGCGCCGCACGGGCGTGCTACGCGTTGATGATGACAAGCAACTGGTATTCGAATTGAACTTTGACAGGATCGAAGCTGATGCACGATTGGTGTTAGGCGAGCCACTGCGCCATAGCATCCTGACCGTGACCCATGACCATGAGTCGGCGGATGAGCCAGTGCACGACGATCAGGCGCGCGACAGTGACTAACGCACAGTCCGTTGTTTCCTTCTATCACTTCACGCGTTTAGCGAATCCGCGCGAATTCGGCGAAACCGTGCGAGTGAAAGCAGCAAGTCTGAAGCTGTTAGGTACCGCTATAGTTGCGCCGGAGGGTCTCAATGCGACGTTCTGCGGGGCGTCACAAGCGTTGCAGGATTTATTGGCATGGATTGGTGTGCAACCGGGCTTCGAGCCGTTAAAGGGCAGGTGGTCGCAGGCAGCAGGTACACCGTTTCGGCGTCTGCGTATCAAGTATCGCGATGAGATTGTGTCGATGGGTTTCGCGCACGTGAATCCTGCCGACGGTCAGGGTGAGCACGTTAACGCTGAGCAATGGCACGCCCTGCTGGATGATCCGAATACGTTAGTGATTGATACCCGTAATGATTACGAAATTGAAATCGGTTCGTTTCCCGGCGCGGTTAATCCTCGCACCACCAATTTTCGTGAGTTCGCCGATTTCGTTGCGCGTGACGTGGAAGCCGATAAAGACCGACCGGTTGCGATGTTCTGTACCGGCGGCATTCGCTGCGAGAAGGCGACCGCGGTGATGCGCGAACGCGGGTTCAGCAATCTCTACCAGTTGGATGGCGGCATTTTGACGTATCTCGACGAGGTCGCTCAAACACCCAGCATCGAAAGCCGTTGGGAAGGTGAGTGTTTCGTGTTCGATGCACGGGTTGCGGTCGATGATTCGCTGACCCCGGGCGCTTATGTGCAGTGCCATGGTTGTCGACGCGCATTATCAGCCGACGACACGACCCAGCCTGAGTATGAGCCGGGTATTTGTTGTGCACGTTGTTTTGACACGATCAGCGACCAACAACGCGTGCAGTTTGAGGAGCGCCGTCGTCAGGTGGCGCTGGCCGATGCACGCGGCGAAGCCCACATCGGTGCGGTCTATCCGGATCCGGTTGTGAAACCGGAAAACGACCAGGACAGTGGCTGATCGTCGTTAGGCGTTGAGGTCCGGGATCAATTCTGACTCGAGCCGATTGATACCGTCTTTGAGCCGTAATTTGCGTTTCTTCAGCCGTCTGAGTCTGACTTGGTCCATCGTTACATCGCTGGAAAGACGATCGATCAAGTCATCCAGGTCACGATGCATCACACGTAATTCTTTGAGTTTGGACAGCGTGTCGAGTGACGTCGCCTCCAGAATTTCTGTGATGTTGTCGTCCATCGATGCGGCTTACGTGCCGAGCCAGTCGCGGCCGCGACTGCCTATGACGACGAAGTACGGGTTCAGGATGTCGGCTTTGTTGTTGTAGTCCAGCGGCGTGCCGTCAAGCTTGACGACGCTGCCACCCGCTGCCTCAACAACGGCCTGCGCGGCACCGGTATCCCACTCGGATGTGAGGCCGAGGCGCGGATAGACATCGGCATTGCCTTCCGCAACGACACAGAATTTCAGCGAGCTGCCCATCGCGATGATGTCGTGAGCGCCAATGCGCTCCAACCAGGCAACAACATCGTCACTCTGATGTGATCGACTGCCAACGACGCGCGCGACCTCCGGCGTCTGCTCAGCGACATGGATGGCTTCAGGCGCCTTATCGCCATCAATACGCCATGCGCCAGCGTCGCAGTCGCCAACGTAGGTCACGCCGGTTACAGGAACATGCACGACGCCAAAAACAGGTTTGTGATTCTCAATACGCGCGATGTTAACGGTGAACTCGCCGTTGCGTTTGACGAATTCCTTGGTGCCGTCGAGCGGATCAATCAGCCAGTAGCTCTGCCACCGTCCGCGTGTCTCGAAGTCGGGTAAGCCGTCCTCTTCGCTGATGACCGGTATATGGGCGTCATGGCGGGCCAGACCGTCAGCAATGACGTTGTGCGATGCAAGGTCGGCGCGCGTGAGCGGAGAATCGTCTGCTTTTGCCTGAACGTCGAAATCAGTCTCGTAGACATCAAGGATGGCGGCTCCGGCTTTGCGCGCGAGCTCGATCGCCCACGGGTAACGGCTGTTCATGTCATGCTCCTACTAATCAAGTCGACATATTAGCAAGAGCGCGTTTGCTACACTACGCGCTGTGTCACGGAGCGCATCATGCACACAGTTCTGGAAGGTTGCGATACGTTGCTGTTGGATATGGACGGCACGCTGCTCGACCTTGCTTACGACAACTACTTTTGGCAAGAGCTGTTGCCGGTCACCTATGCGCAAACGCACGGTATCGCCCACAGCGAAGCGGATGCCAAGCTGCGGGCGCTCATCGCCGCACAGGCCGGCACGCTCAATTGGTATTGCCTGGAATTCTGGACTGACCAGTTGCAGCTCGACATATTGGCACTGAAGGCATCCTGTGCCGATCGAATTGGTTATCTGCCAGGCGCACGGGCTTTTCTGAAGTACGCGCGTGAATGTGGCTACCGACTCGTACTTGTGACGAATTCGAGTCGGGCGCTATTGAACATCAAGGATGAGCGCACGCAAGTGACAGATCTAATGGATGCCGTTTACAGCTCAGGCGACTTCGGTGCCGCGAAGGAATCGCAGCAGTTCTGGCAGCTATTCAGCGAAGCCGAAGATCTGCAGCGTGAGCGCGCCGTGTTGCTGGACGACAGCGCCTCGGTGTTAGCTGCGGCGACTCAGTTTGGTCTGGCCGGCGTACTTGGTTTGCGTAAACCGGATAGCCGCCGGGCCGCCAATCCGCTCGATGGCCATCACAGCGTTGAGACTGTGGCCGACTTGCTACCGTTAGCTGCCGGTTGATTCAGGCTTGGGATTGCGCGGACGTCTGCGTCGCGAGTTGTTGCCGCTCTCGTTGCGCGGCGGTCTGCCGCCGCCACTGCGTTGCCCGGGACGTCCGCCACCTTGACGTGGTTTGCGCGGTCTGCGCGGCGGTCTGACGATTTCCGGCAACGATTCATGATCGAAGCTAGCTACCGGAATACGAAAACCAATGTAGTCCTCGATATCAGGCAGTGACATCACGTATTGCTCGCAACCGAAGCTAACAGCAACACCTGACGCGCCTGCGCGTGCCGTGCGGCCGATACGATGCACATAGTCCTCGCGATCGCCTGGTAAGTCGTAGTTAAACACGTGACTGACGTCGTCAATATGCAAGCCACGTGACGCAACGTCAGTGCCGATCAGTACGTTTAACTCGCCTGTTTGGAAGGCTTTCAGCATACGCAGCCGTTTGCGCTGCGGCACATCCCCGGAGATCGCGCTGGCGTTAATGTCGTTGGCGTTCAGTGTGTCTTCCAACCGCTCAGCTTCACGTTTGGTATTCACAAAAACCATCGTGCGTTCGATATCCAGTTCGCGCATTAACTTGATCAGCAGCGGAATTTTCTCTTCATTAGCAGGATAGTAAATGCTCTGCTCAACCCGGTCGGCAGTGACCTTCTCCGGCTCAATGCGAATCAGCTCTGGATCATTCATGTGCTCGGCGGCAAGCTCCATCACGCGGTAAGACAGTGTTGCGGAGAACAACAGATTCAAACGCTCACCCGCAGGCGGCAGACGACGCAACAAGAACCGGATGTCTTTGATGAATCCAAGATCAAACATGCGATCGGCTTCATCGAGTACCAACGCTTGCGTTTGGCGCATATGAAACACGCGCTGCTTGAAGTAATCGATAATGCGCCCTGGTGTGCCGATCAGAATATCGATGCCATCTTCGATAGCGGTGCGTTGCTTGTCGTAGTCGGTCCCGCCGAATGCAACGCCGATCTTCAAGCCGGTGTGCACCCCCAGTTGCTTGGCGTCATCGGCAATCTGCACAGCAAGCTCGCGTGTGGGTGCCAGCACAAGTGCGCGAATACCGCCGGGTTCGGGGTGCTCTAGAGGTCGAGTCAGCAAATACTGGTACATCGCGATCCCATCCGGTCGATTCGACTTCACTTTCCCAGCCGCGCTCTCCGTCCACACATCCATCGTTGCCACATCATCGCGTTCGG
>JBCBZK010000062.1:0-19999 GCA_039815365.1 Pseudomonadota bacterium
CCTGCGTCCGCGCTGGAATCGCCGATCATCCACGCCGACTCAGCCTCGGTGCCCAACTGCCGACATGCCTCAGTGACCGGTAGCGGGTCCGGTTTCTTCGTTGCCAACGTATCGCCGCCGATGGTGAAACGGAAACAATCTGCGACGCCGTACTGTTCGAGCAACGCCTCTGCCAGTCCGGCTGGCTTGTTAGTGACACAGGCAAGTAGCAGACCGCGATCATGGCAGTCACGCAGCGTACGGGTGACGCCGGCGTAAGGCGCACCGTGTCTACCGTTCTGGGTTGCATAGTGCTCAAGCAGCATGGCGAGCACGGTTTCATGATCCTGGCTGCCAGCGGGATCCAATGCGGCGAGGGCACGCGTGACCAATTTCGGTGCGCCGCCACCGACCCAGGCACGTGTGTTGTCGATGCCTGCAAGGGGCAACCCACAGGCTGACAGTGTCGCATCCAGCGCAGCCGCGATGTCCGGTGCACTGTCTACGAGCGTGCCATCGAGATCGAGCAGCAACGCAACAGGTTGTTTTAGCAGTGTTTTCAATACCTGTCTCTTCTAAATGAATATATTTATTGACATCTAATAATTATAAAAAGTAGTATATTTGCTATTATTTAACGCATCAAAGGGATGAAACGATGAAAACTAAATTCCAGAACTATCTCAACCATATCTTCCGGCAACCCATTGTTGATCGATTCCAAACGCCCGCGCGCCGTCGCGGTGCCGCGGCAGCAGTGATCGTATGGCAACTGGTTGTCGTTGGCACGGTATTGCTGATCTCGCGAGATCTCGTCTGGCCGGTTTTCGTCGCCGGTATTGTGATGTGGGGATTGATTAGCATGCTCAATATGTCGACGCGGGGTATTTTCGAACTCGCCGATGAGCACCTCGACGAGTACCAAATCTCGCTGCGAGATGCGGCGTATCGCAAGGCTTACTTCTTCTCTCTACTGTGGCTTTTATTGGTCGCTCCGGTCATCGGCTTCTTCGAGGGTGGCGATCTTGCCGCACTTTATACGCTGGCATTTATTCTCTTGGGCTTTTTTTGGGGTCTAAGCGCGCCGCGTGTGTTGGTCGCATGGACGTTGCCTGCCGACACGGAGGAGGATTGAATCATGGCGCCGAAAAAACAAGTCAGTTACCACAACAGGGTCAAGCTGATGCGCACCGAGCGATCCCTATCACGCAAGCAATTGGCGGAAATGGTCGATGCACACCCACAAACGATCGGATACATCGAGCGCAGTGAGTACAACCTCAGCATGGACCTTGCGCTTCGCTTGTGTGAGGCACTAGGTGTATCGCTCGATGCGTTGTTCTCGGCAGAGCCGTTTGCGCCGCTGACCAGCGCGCAGTTGGTCGATAGCAATCGATCGTAACCAATGAAATTAAAACTGTCATGCAACCGTTTTGGTAGTTGCGGCATCTAAAACGTAAACAAAGGCAAACAAACATCTTTTCAGTGTCCCGGGAGGGGGCACGCAGCGGAGCAGGATCATGTTAGTTGGAAACGCACAGATTCGGTCATATGCATTATTAGGCGCAGGCTTTATTGTCGCGCTGGGGTTGTGGATACAGGGCTATTTCCTCGGCGCACTCTTGGTGTTGCTCGTTGGCGGCGGCATCGCGATGGCCAAACCCGAGATGCAGAAGGGTAGGGTGGTCTGCAAAGGCACGCCGGTTGTAGCGATGTTCGCGATCATGTTGGCTTCTGCCAGTGGCATGACGATGGCGATCGACCAGGTCACCGAAATGTTCGCGCCACATGTAGAAGTGGCGCAGGGTTGTGAGCACGTGGCTCTTGTTCAAAACCACAACGCAGGCAGCGCCACCACGGATGTCTTTGTATATTGATCGCTAGCCGACTCGCGGTGCGCGTGCCGCGAGAGTATGCTTGGCACTTAACCAGTCACTCTGGCTATGTGCACATGCCCGACACGCGCGACGCATTAATCGCCGTTACAGACAGCATCGAAGCCGAGCTCAAACGCATTGAGCTTTGGGCAAGCGAGCCTCCGTCCGAGCTTGCGCTCGCAAGTGAAGAACCTTTTTGCTACGACACACTGGATTTCAGCAACTGGATGCAGTGGGTGTTTTTGCCGCGCATGCGTGAGGCGCTCGGCGACGTGCGTGATATGCCTGATCGCAGCAACATTCATGCGTACGCAGAAGAAGTGTTACGCAGCAGCCCTCAGCAGACGGATCAATTGCTGTTTTTGATCAAGACGTTTGATGAATTAGTGGCAGCCGGCAGCAGTGCGCTGCTGCCGGCCGTCCATCAATCTTCGAGCAAGAAGCTTCTCAGCTGATCCGAGCGGCTCGGATGGCGCAGCTTACGCAGCGCTTTGGCTTCAATCTGACGAATACGCTCACGCGTCACATCAAACTGTTTGCCCACTTCTTCGAGCGTATGGTCGGTATTCATGTCGATACCAAAACGCATACGCAGCACTTTGGCTTCGCGTGGCGTCAACCCCGCGAGCACGCCGTGCGTGGTTTCTTTCAAGCCTTCGGTGGTCGCCGAATCGATCGGCGAGTGTACGGTCTGGTCTTCAATGAAATCGCCGAGGTGCGAGTCTTCGTCATCACCAATCGGGGTTTCCATTGAGATCGGCTCTTTGGCGATCTTCAGGACTTTGCGTACTTTGTCTTCCGGCATTTCCATGCGTTCAGCAAGCTCTTCAGGAATCGGCTCACGACCCATTTCCTGGAGCATCTGACGAGAGATCCGGTTCAGCTTGTTGATCGTTTCGATCATGTGCACCGGAATACGAATAGTGCGCGCTTGGTCGGCAATCGAACGCGTGATCGCCTGGCGAATCCACCACGTAGCGTACGTCGAGAACTTGTAACCGCGGCGGTATTCAAACTTGTCGACCGCTTTCATCAAGCCGATGTTGCCTTCCTGGATCAGGTCGAGGAACTGCAAACCACGGTTGGTGTATTTCTTGGCGATTGAGATCACGAGGCGAAGGTTCGCTTCGACCATCTCTTTCTTCGCGCGGCGTGCTTTCGCTTCACCAATCGACATCGCACGGTTGATCTCTTTGATCTGAGCGATCGTCAGGCTGGTGCGCTCTTCCATGAACACCAATTTGCGTTGCGCACGCAAGATGTCGTCTTTGAGCTTGGCGAGCACAGATGAGTGCTTACGCTTGGCGCGAATGTGCTTCTCGATCCAGTCCAGATTGGTTTCGTTTTTCGGGAAACTCGCGAGGAAGTCTTTGCGGGGCATACCTGCCTGACGCACACACAAGTTCATGATGCCGCGCTCAGCAGAGCGGATCATTTGAATCGACAGGCGCAGCTCGACGACCATCGCGTCGAACATCTTCGGCGACAGCTTGAGCTCCATGAGCTCGTCGACTAATTGCTTGCGTACTTTGCGTGTGGCTTGAGCCGGTGCACCGTGTTTTTCGATGTTGGCGAGAACGCGTTTGTGTAAACGCGTGACGGCTTTCATGCGGCGTGCGACTTCTTCCGGGTCAGGGCCGGTGTCTACCGGCTCATCGTCGTCATCGTCGTTATCGCCAGCGCGGGCGCCAGGGCTCGGGATTTCATCAGGCTCGTTCGGATCGATAAAGCCGACAACGAAATCCTGCATGCGGGTGTTGCCCGCTGCGACGGCTTCGAAGGTGCCAATCGTCACGTCGACTGCTGGTGGGAAGCCAGCCAGTGCGATTTTAACGTCGTTCAAACCTTCTTCGATGCGCTTGGCGATTTCGATTTCGCCCTCGCGAGTCAGTAGTTCTACTGAACCCATTTCACGCATGTACATGCGCACAGGGTCGGTCGTGCGGCCGAACTCAGCGTCGACAGACGCTAACGCGTCCTCGGCTTCTTCAGCAGCATCATCATCGTTGGACACAGCAGAATCGGACAGCAGCAACGACTCTGCATCAGGCGCTTTCTCATGCACCGTGATACCCATGTCGTTGATCATGTTGACGATGTCTTCGATCTGCTCAGGGTCGACGATGCCACTAGGTAAGTGGTCGTTCACCTCGGCGTAAGTCAGGTAACCCTGCTCTTTGCCTCGTGCGATCAGAAGTTTCAGCTGGGATTGCTGGTCATTGGGGAGTGCGCGTTTTTCGCTCAAAGCTGGACACCCTGTTCTTTCAATTGTGGCGAATGCAAGCGGTCAAGAATAACACAGATGGCGACTTTTTCACCAGTTTCAAGAGCTTTGATTTTCTGTGTCTTGGCGCGCTTTTTGCTTTAGGAGTAGTGTCATCTCATCTTTGGCTGCATCATCCAGTTCGCCTTCCGACTCTAAACCTCGTAGGAATTCTAGCCGGTCATAGCGAGCCGTCCGGACCAAGCTCGCGAAGTGGTCTGGCATCTCGGCGGCAATGTCGATGTGCGGGTCGTTCTCGGTTTCTGCTGCCGCAAGCTTCTGCAAATGGTTGAAATGCGGATGGTCACGGAACTGCTCGAGCAACACGGCCGACGAAATGTCCGGCTGTTCTTGTATTCGACCGACTAAGGCCTTCAGGAGTTCCGCGCCCGGGCGAGTCAGATGTTCGAGCGCGGCAAGGTCAAAGTGACGTGCGCCGGAAGGTTGATGCAGTAACAGTGTGATCGCGCGACGCATCGCGTTGCTGCGCTGATTGCTCGCTGGCTGCACTGTGCGCCGAGAGGGTTTCTTGGCCGCTTCTGTGGCCGCGCCCATCATGCTGTCGAGTTTCTCTGGCGCTAGCGATACCGCGTCGGCCAGTGCTTGCACGATCAGTTCACGAAACACGCCGCCCTGCATGCTCGCAACCAGCGGCCGCGCCATTTCAGCGAGCTTCGCTTTGCCTTCGGCCGACGCGACATCAACCTGCGCGCTGAGCTCGCCGATCAAGAATGCTGACAACGGCAAGGCGGCATCGAGGCGTGTTTCGAATGCGCCCACACCGTGTTCTACGACTAATGAGTCCGGGTCTTGTCCGTCGGGCATGAACGCAAAACGCAATTCGCGTCCGTCGGTTAACTTCGGTAGTGCATTTTCCATCGCCCGCCAAGCAGCTTTGCGACCTGCGCGGTCGCCATCGAAGCTAAAAACGACCTTGTCTGTGAGACGGAACAGACGATCAATGTGATCGCCTGTCGTTGCTGTGCCTAGGGTCGCGACCGCGAAGCGCACGCCGTGGCGTGCGAGTCCGACAACATCCATGTACCCCTCGACGACGACGAGCTGTGTGATGTCGCGCAGTTTCTGCCGTGCCTCGTAGAGCCCGTACAGCTCCCGACCTTTGTGGAACAAAACGGTTTCGGGTGAGTTTAAATATTTAGGCTCGCCCTGATCGAGTACGCGACCGCCAAAACCAACGATGCGACCGCGTGCATCGCGAATTGGAAACATGATGCGGTCACGAAAACGATCGTAGTGACCGCCATTGTCGCGCTCGATAATCATACCGGCGGCGACGAGCAGCTCGATGCTGTGACGGCCTTCCGGCATCGCCTTGATCACCGTGTCCCAAGCGTCGGGCGCATAGCCAATACGAAAGTCGCGCGCCGTATCGCCATCGATGCCGCGGCGTTTCAAATAGTCGATCGCCGGCGGATGATCACGCAGCGCTTTGCTGTACAGGTCAGCCAGGCGCTCCATCATCGTGAACACCTGATCGATGCGGCTGTCGCGCGGTGCGCCGCCAGCCTCGCGCGGCACATCAATCGACATCATCGATGCGAGCTCTTCGACCGCGTCGACAAACGTCAGGTGGTCGTGCTCCATCAGAAAACCAAGCGCCGTACCGTGCGCGCCACACCCGAAGCAGTGATAAAACCCTTTGCCAGGGGAGACGGTGAACGAGGGTGTTTTCTCGCCGTGGAACGGGCACAGCCCTTTGTACTCGCGTCCCGCTTTGCGCAGCTCCATCCGGCTGCCGAGCACCTCTACGATGTCGGCGCGGGCGACAAGATCGTCAATGAAGCTTTGCGGTATGCGTCCAGCCATTTAGGCAAGGCGCGCCTTAATCACAGCGCTCACCGCGCCCATGTCAGCGCGGCCTGCGGCGGCTTTTTTCACGAGCCCCATGACCTTGCCCATGTCGCGCATGCTCTCGGCACCTGTTTTTGCAATCGCATCATCAATAATCGCTGCGAGTTCGTCCTCGGCTAACGGCTCCGGCAGGTACGTTGCGAGGATCTCGATCTCGGCAGCTTCGATAGCTGCGAGTTCAGGTCGGTCGCCTTTCTCGAACTGGGTGATCGACTCGCGGCGTTGCTTCACCATTTTCTCGATGATCGCCAGTGTTTCACTGTCGGCCAGCTCGCGGCGTTCGTCGACCTCGATCTGTTTGATCGCGGCCATCGCCATGCGAATGACGCGTAGACGGTCTTTTTCACCTGCGCGCATCGCGGTTTTCATGTCTTCGGTAATTGTGTTTTTCAACATCGTGTGTGCTTTATCTGTGTAGGGCCAAAAGAGAGTTGGTTCTCGCCTGACGATAGCGCCTAAGCCTATCACTGGCGCTCGTCGCAGTTTCGCTTTGCCGAGTGTTACTGAGCGTCATCACTCGCCAACGAAAACGGCCGCCTGAGGCGACCGTTCTGGTGGCGCCATCAGCGCCGTGTCTTATGGTCAGCGCAGCTTGTTCTAAGCTTGGCTCACCTTAACGCAGACCTGATAATCAGTACATGCGAACCCGACGGTTGTTCTCGCGTGACATCTTTTTCAGGTGACGTTTAACGGCGGCCGCCTTCTTGCGTTTACGCTCTTGGGTCGGCTTCTCGTAGTATTCGCGACGGCGCAGCTCGGTGAGAACACCGGCTTTCTCGCACGCGCGCTTGAAGCGACGCAGGGCTGCATCAAAATATTCGTTGTCTCTGACCTTAACGCTCGGCATGTGATCGCCTATCCTTTAAATTGAGAATGTTATTCTCGCCGCAGCACCTTTTGAGGGTCTGGGCGAAGACAAAGATTTCCAATAATACGGGGTTGCGAGCAGGCAGGCAACACCAAAAAGCGGTTTTGTGAGGGTTTATGGCACGCATTTTGGGCATTGAGAGCAGCTGCGATGAGACCGGGGTTGCTGTCTACGACAGCGACGCGGGGCTGCTGGGCCATGTTCTGTACAGCCAGGTGGCGCGGCATGCGGCTTACGGCGGGGTCGTGCCGGAGTTAGCGTCACGCGATCACCTCGCCAAACTAGCGCCGATGGTGACGCAAGTATTGCGCGAGTCAGGCACAGCGCCCGAGTCGCTCGACGGCGTGGCCTATACCGCCGGGCCAGGTCTTGTGGGGGCGTTGTTGGTTGGTGCCTGCTATGCCAACGGGTTTGCGCGCGCGCTTGGTATTCCGGCCGTTCCGGTACACCACATGGAGGCGCACTTGCTCGCCCCCATGCTCGAAGACGATCCGCCACCGTTTCCGTTTGTGGCGCTGCTGGTATCGGGCGGTCACAGCATGTTGGTTGATGTTGCAGCGGTTGGAGATTACACCGTTATCGGCAATACGCTGGATGATGCGGCGGGTGAGGCGTTCGACAAGACGGCGAAATTACTTGGTTTGCCGTATCCCGGCGGACCGGCGTTGTCGAAACTGGCGCTTACTGGCGACCCAACACGCTTCAAACTTCCCCGGCCAATGCTGTCGCGCCCCGGTCTGGATTTGAGTTTTTCCGGGCTGAAGACGGCGGTGCTGATGCAAGTGCGTGGACTACAAGGCGTAGCGAATGATGCGCCGCCTTTGCCTGGTGAGACACTATCCGACGTGGACCGCGCGGATCTTGCGGCATCCTTTCAGGCGGCGATTGTCGACACGCTGGTCGAAAAGTCGCGGCGCGCGCTCCAACAGAACGGGTATCAGACGTTAGTGGTCGCCGGTGGCGTTGGTGCAAATCAGCAGCTGCGCAAGCAGTTGGCGCAAACACTCGAACAAACGGGTGCGACCACGAGTTACCCGCGCCCGGCGTATTGCACCGATAACGGCGCGATGGTGGCGCTAGCTGGCTGCGTGCGGTTCGATGCGAACGCGACGGACTATCACATTGTTGCGCAACCTCGTTGGCCGCTGGATACACTCACAGGCATAACGAAGGTGGCGGGATGATGCAGGGCGATTGGGTCAGTCTCCACGGTTTAAAGATCAGTGCGATCGTCGGTGTCTATGATTGGGAGCGTGAGATCACGCAGCGGTTGGTCGTCGATCTGGATATGCAGTTCGACACTCAGGCTGCTGCGGCAAGCGATGCTCTCGGGGATGCGTTGAACTATGCGGCCGTTGCTGAACGCGTTGAGGCGTACGTTGTTGACGTCGAAGCGCGTTTGATAGAGCGCTTGGCGGGCGGCATTGCGGCGCTCGTTTTGGAGGAATTTCCAGCGCTCGCGGTGCGGGTTTGCGTCAAAAAACCCGGCGCTGTGCGCGCAGCAGATGCGGTGGCGATTACGATTACGCGGGAACGATCCGGTAAAAAACTCGACTAACTGTGAACAGGGTCTCAATTGTGTCGTTTTTGATGCACTTGTGAGGTCTGTCGGGCACCAGTAGCGGTACTATTAGCCGCAATTAAGAATTGAGGGTGGGAGAGCGCGATGAGAATAGCGATGGTAGGTGTAATCAGCGCAACGCTGGCACTGGTAGGTTGCGGTGGCAGCAGCGACGACTTTACCGGTTCCGGGCCGGTCACGGGCACGGCCGCGTGCTCCGCTGAAGGTCAGAAGCAATTTGTGCTCGATACGATGCGCGATGTGTATTTCTGGGTCGAGGACTTGCCAGCCGCTGTCAACATCGACGACTACGACAGCCCAGAGGCACTGCTTGAGTTCTTAACGAGCTTCCAGCCGCTCGACACGTTTAGTTTTATCAACTCTGCCGAAGCGGATTCCGCATTTTTTGGTGAAGGGCAGTTTGCCGGTTTCGGGTTCAGCTCTACGCGTTTGCCAAACAACGAGATCTTTTTTACGCGTGTGTTCTCCGACAGTCCTGCTGATCTCGGCGGCCTGATCCGTGGCCAGCAATTGTTGGCGGTTGATGGGCGAACCGTAGCCGTCATCGACGCGGCCGAAGGGCTTGGAGAAGCGTTTGGTCCTGCGGAAGAGGGCATCACCAGAACGCTCACGATTCGTAACGCAGACGGCAGCGAGTTCGATGCCGTGCTGACGAAAGCTGTAGTGACTATCGATCCTGTGCCGCAAGTTCGTACCTATACCATCGACGGCACAACGTACGGTTATCTCGAGTTCGCCACGTTTATTCAGACGGCGACACCGCAACTGGAAAGCGCTTTTTCCGATTTCAATGCGCTCGGCATCACCGATGTGATTATCGACTTGCGCTACAACGGCGGTGGGCTTGTCAGTATTGCGAACGAATTGGGTGATTACCTTGGTGGCTTTGTTGCCGACGGCGAAGTTTTCTCCGAAACACTATTCAACTCAAACAACACGGCGAGTAACTCACAAGAGTTGTTTGAGCAACTGAACCAATCGATGAATTTGTCTCGTGCTGTGTTCATCACGACGGGTGGTACTGCGTCAGCCAGTGAGCTGGTGATCAACAGTATGGAGCCGGAAGTTGAAGTCACGCTCGTCGGCACGACGACGTTCGGCAAGCCTGTGGGTCAAATCGGCGCGACGTTCTGCGACAGCATTTTGCGGCCGACGGCATTTGAAACGGTCAACAATGTTGGCGAAGGTCGCTACTTTGACGGTCTGCCCGTCGATTGTGTGGCAGCGGATGATGTCACTACGGTGGTTGGCAGTCAGCAAGACCCGTCAACAGCTGCAGCCTTAACGTTTCTGTCTACCGGCGCATGTCCGGTTGCAACGAACTCAGGTGGCGTACAAAAAACCGAAGCTGATATTGCCGCGTTCCGGTCACCGAAACCGCGCAACTCGGCCGAAGACATCGCTTACGCCTGGTAATTGGCGTAAGCGCGCGCTATGCATGACCGTCTTGCGGCACTGCCGTCAGTGCCGCCGGCGCTTGCCGCGCATGCAGACAAAGTCCGGCAACACCTGAGCGAACGTATCGCGGCCGCGGGCGGCGCGCTGCCGTTTTCTGATTTCATGCAGTCGGCGCTGTACGCGCCGGGGTTGGGTTACTACAGCGGCGGCGCCCAGAAATTTGGTGAGGACGGCGATTTCACGACTGCGCCGGAGATCAGCCCGGCGTTCGGTGCGGTGCTGGCGCGCCAGTGTCAGGCAGTACTCGCGCAGCTTGGTCATGGCGACATCGTCGAGTATGGCGCCGGCACCGGCCGGCTTGCTGCCGATGTGCTGGGCACACTTGCTGAGCTTCGATCCCTGCCAGACGCGTACTACATCGTTGAGGTCAGCGCGGATCTACGCGCACGTCAGCGCGATACTCTTGCTGCCACGATTCCAGTTTTGCTCGAGCGTGTGCACTGGATTGATGATCCTCGTGAGCAACCCGTGCGCGGCATAGTGATCGCCAACGAGGTGCTCGATGCGCTATGCGTAGAACGTTTTCGTATCGGTGCCAATAGCGACGTCGAGCGTCAATTCGTCTGTTTGATCGACGGTGCGTTAGCGACCGAATGGCGCACTGCCGATGCGGCATTGGCCGCTGCTGTCGCGCAGATACAGGCGAGCTTGGGGCGCTCACTGCCAGAGGGTTATATCAGCGAAGTCTGCTTGCAAATGCCGGCATGGCTGCAGATGGTTGCCGAAACATTGCAGCGCGGCGTGATTTTGATGAGCGACTATGGCTATGGTCGCGACGCCTTGTATGCGCCCGACCGCAGCAGCGGTACGCTGACGTGCCACTACCGTCATCATGCCCACGACGATGTGCTGCATTTGCCCGGCTGCGAAGACATCACCGCATGGGTCGATTTCACCAACGTCGCAGAATCGCTCGATGCCGCTGGGTTGAATTACCTGGGTTTCACAACGCAGGCGCAATTCTTGTTGAACGGCGGTCTGACGGAAGTCGTCAGCGCTGCCGCGGATGATGCGCTGGCGTTGTCCCGCGGCATCAAAACGCTTACATTGCCCGGCGAAATGGGCGAACGATTCAAATTTATCGGCTTCTCGCGTGAGTGCGATGTCTTGTTGCCCGGTTTTAGCGGTCGGGATTTCGGAGTGGCGTTGTGAGCTGGCTGGAAATTGTAGTGTTGGCGATCGTGCAAGGCATGACAGAGTTTCTGCCGGTCTCCAGCAGCGGACATTTGATTCTCGCGCCCGCATTGCTGGGCTGGTCCGATCAGGGGCTGGCGTTTGATGTGGCTGTGCACGTCGGCACGTTAGCCGCTGTCGTGTTGTATTTTCGCGATGATCTGACGCGCATGACCGTTGCGTTTTTTGGACAGTTTTCGACAGCGCAGAGTGATGCCGCTCGCGTCGATGCGCGCCTCGCGGGGTATTTGATCGCGGCGACGATACCGGCCGGCATCGTCGGCATCGTGTTTCGCGATGCCATCGAAATGTACTTGCGTTCACCGGTTATCATCGCGGCGACGACGGCGGGTTTCGGTGTGTTGTTGTATCTGGCTGATCGCTTCGGCGCGCAGCGTCGCACGGTCGAGCAAATGACCTGGCGCGATGCGGTCCTGGTGGGCATTGCGCAAGCTGCGGCACTAGTCCCGGGCACGTCGCGATCCGGCGTAACGATGACGATGGGTATGATGCTTGGGCTCAGCGCCAAAGCTGCAGCGCGATTCTCATTCCTGCTGTCGATACCGGTCATTGTGCTTGCCGGTGGTCTTGAGGCGCTGAAGCTGGTCAAAGACGAGGCGGCGGTTGACTGGTCTGCCTTGTTGCTTGGCAGTGTGCTGTCGGCCGTCGTTGCCTATTTGACGATCAAGTTTTTCTTAAAATTTATCGCCAACATTGGCATGCTGCCGTTCATGCTGTACCGGTTCGGTCTTGCCGTTGTGATTCTGCTGGCGTTGTCGTAGCGCCTAGCCCGCAGACGCCCGCTCTTTAACGGCGCGCACAGCGTTCATTCGCGCTTTGTGTAAGGCCTCGCCGAAAGCCGCGCCGGTGTGTCCTTCGGCGGCGATACTCGCATTGTCGATGCTGTTCGCCGCAGCGAACGCTTCTTGCAGGTAGGCGCTCTGCGGATAGTCGCGGTTTTCAAGGCCGGTTCGGCCTTTCGCATCGGCTTCGCATGCGAGCAAAAATGCTTCCAAACGCTGCGGGTCGCGGAACGCCCCGAGGTTGTCGAACAGTTTCAAGATCGATTGTGCCCGCAGCTCAAATGCACGGTGACAATGCAGGTGGTATGCGGCAACAACGCGCGCCAGTTGCTGGTAACGTTTTGGTGCGCGTAGCCGCTCGCACAATGCATCTACGAGGTCTGCGCCGGTTGCCTCGTGGCCGCGATGCGATGGCCATTGATCTTCAGGTGTCGCGGCTTTGCCAAGATCATGCACTAACGCGGCAAAACGAACGACCGGCGAGTCCGTCATTTCGCTCGCGCGTTCAAGCACCATAAACGTATGAACCCCTGTGTCGATCTCCGGATGCCATTTTTCGGGTTGTGGCACGCCGAACAATGCGTCGATCTCAGGAAACAACGCCGCTAGCGCGCCACACGCTCGCAGTATTTTGAAAAATTGCACCGGCGCATCCGTGGCGAGCGCGCGCTCGGTTTCCGACCACACGCGCTCAACGCTCAAGGTCGCAAGCTCTCCGCTTGCAGACATGTCGCTCATGATGCGAATCGTGTCGACGTCAATGGTGAAATTCATCGCGGCAAAGCGTGCGGCAAAGCGTGCAGCGCGGAGCACCCGCAGCGGGTCCTCGATGAACGCGTCGCTCACATGTCGCAGTTGGCGCGCGTTCACATCATCCACACCGCCAAAAGGATCGATTAACGTGCCATCGCTCGCCTCGGCGATCGCATTCACCGTCAAATCGCGGCGCGACAGATCTTCTTCGAGCGTTACCGAGGCGCTTGTGTCGAATTCGAAAGCGCCGTGGCCTTGGCCCATTTTGCGCTCGACCCGTGCCAGTGCATACTCTTCGCCATTATGCGGATGCAAAAACACCGGAAAGTCGTTGCCAACTTGTTTGAAGCCGCGCGTGAGCATGTCATCCGGTGTCGCGCCGACAACGACCCAGTCACGATCTTTGACAGGCAGCCCGAGCAGCCGGTCGCGCACCGCGCCGCCGACCAAATAACACTGAAGACCATCGACACCACTCATGCGCATTAGTGTACCGAAGCGCCGTCTTTTGCGCGCTGCTCAATCGCTAATCGTGCTCCTCTGCGGGCAGGCACTCAGCGGTTGTTACTATCTGCAGGCAGCGCACGGGCAATATCAATTGGTCGCAAAGCGTGAGCCTGTGAGCGCCGTGGTCGCCGCGGCCGATACCGATGCAGAGCGCCGACAAAAGCTTGCGGTGTCCCAGTCTGCGCTGGCCTTTGCGCACGACACGTTGCTGTTGCCGGACAATGGCAGTTATCGGCAATTCGTCGATCTTAAGCGTGATCATGTGGTTGTGAATGTGTTCGCCGCGGAGCCGTTTTCGGTGTCAGCCAAGACCTGGTGCTACCCGTTTGTCGGTTGTCTGGCTTACCGTGGTTACTTCAAACAGGCGTCGGCCGAGCGCTATGCGCAAAAGCTGCGTGACAAAGGTCTGGATGTCATCACGGCCAAAGTGCCCGCGTATTCGACGCTCGGCCGATTTAAAGATCCGGTGCTCAATACGATGCTGACGCGCACGGATGCAGGTCTTGCGAATTTGCTGTTCCATGAATTGGCGCACCAGGTGCTCTACGTGCCGGACGACACAGCGTTCAACGAATCGTTCGCAAGTTTCGTTGCTGCCGAAGGCGTTCGCCGTTGGCGTGACGCGGGCGCCGACGTTATCGCACCAGAACCCGACGCGAACGTCCGACGTCGTCGCGACCATGCGAGGGCACTGCTCGATGGACTGCGCGATGGTCTGCGTGCGTTGTATGCCGCGCCGGTGAGCGAGATGGATATGCGCGCGGCGAAAGCGCGCGTGTTCGAGCAGTTCGCGGTGCGCTGGCGCGAGGCAGGTTTTCGCAGCCCGGCGCCTGCGAACAATGCGGCGTTGTTACCGCGTTCGTTGTACGCCGATCGTACTCAGGCATTCGCCGCCGTGCTCAAGAAATGCAAAGACGAATTGCCGTGTTTTTATGCTTCCGTTCATGTGCTGGCGGAGATGGACAAGCCACAACGCGATGCCAACCTCGACGCACTCATCGCTGAGATGGATGCGTTGAATCAGTCGCTTGTGAGGTAACCGGGAACGATGGCTTCCATCGGCGTTGGCGTAATGCCTAACGCGGCGAGGCCATTTGCATCGCAGATGCTGTGCACGCTGAGCGAGCGCAGGTTGTCGGTCGACAAAGGCTTGCCTGGGACAAAATCGAATATGCGTGCTTGTAGCTTTGCGACCGGGTCTGGCAGGCCGACAATCCAGCGCTTGAGTTGCAGTTGTTCTGCGACGTAGCGCACGAGCTCACGCAACGAATACACGCGCGGCCCGCACATTTGATAGCGTTTTCCGATCGTTGCGTCATCGCGAAGCGCGCGCATGAACCCGGCGACCACATCGCCGACGTAGACAGGCGCAAAGCGCGCGTTCGGTTTGGCCAGAGGCATCACTGGTGCAATTTTCAACAGACCTGCGAAGCGATTCATAAACGAATCGGCAGGCCCGAAAATTACAGAGGGTTGGAAGATCGTCCAGGCGAGCTGCCCTGTATCGACCTTGCGCAGCGCCTGCTCCGCCAAGCCTTTGCTCTTGAGGTAGTCCGACGGCCCTTTCGGGTCGGCTTTAAGCGCGCTCATTTGCAGCAGCCTGGGCACGCCCTGGGCGATACACGCGGCGATGATGGATTCAGTCAGTTCCTGATGGGCAACGTAGAATCCACGGCCGCGATGATGGCCGCGTTCATTAAGAATGCCGACGAGGTTGATCACGACGTCGGCGCCGGCGATCACCTCGTGCAGTCTGTCTGCGTCGTGGATGTCTGCGGTAACGACTTTGACGCGCGGGATGACTAACAGCGAACGCGAGGTCTCGCGGTTGCGGGTTGGCACGCGCACGCTATAGCCAGCGTCGCACAATTGATTGATGAGTCTGCGGCCGACGAAGCCACTGCCGCCAAGCACGACGCAGGTTTTATTGTGTTGCATTTACTGGTTCGAATCTGAACTAACCGCCTCAGAGTATAAGCGAGACGCTGCGCCGACAAGCGATAGATTTGCACCAATTGGTTTCAAGTGCCGGCTCAGGCGTGTGACGGGCTTGCCTTGACGCCACGTGAACACAACTTCGGCGAACAGCACGCGCTCGACGTAGCGGCGGGTCTCGTCGTAAGCAATCGATTCAATCCAGATTTCTGCCGGCATGGATTCGACATCGCGTATCCATCGCTCGACGCGATGCGCGCCGGCGTTGTAGGCGGCGGTCGCGAGTGCCGCGTGGTCGAAGCGTTTATTCAGGCTGGCAAGATGCGCGCTACCTAGCTGGATGTTCGTTGGCGCATCGCGCAGCGACGCGGTGCCGCGCCACGGGAAGCCGCTGTTTTTCGCTTGTTGTTTGGCAGTGCTGGGCAGCAGTTGCATCAGACCATGCGCGCCGGCCGCGGATTTTGCGTCGTGCTGGAACAGACTTTCGGTGCGCGCGATGCCGCGAACCCAGGTGTCGCGCAATTGATCGCGTTTGGCGGCGGCGCGGATTAACTCGTCAAACGCCATCGGAAAGCGAATCGCCAGATCATCGTAGTATTTGAGCTGGCCAAGCAGCGCGATTGCTTCAGGGTGCCAGGACCAGCCGTGTGTGAGTCTAGCCAACGCAGCGAGTTGCTGATCATTGAGTGTACGTTGCGCGCGCGATAGTTCTGCGCGGGCGCGCGCTGCCTGTCCTACAGCGAGTAACTCGCGAACGCGCAGGATGTCGCTGCGTGCCGCCAGCGTATTGATCGTCGCATCGTCGGCAGCTATCGGCACGTCGTCGAATTGATACTCGAGTTCCAGTGCATCGGCGGCCAGGAAGCCGTGGTAGCTGCGCTCTTGAGCCAGCGCGGTAAGCAAGGCGCGCCCCGCCGGTTTTTGGTTGCTGCGGATCAGCGCGGTCGCTTCCCAGTACCGCCATCGGTCTTGCGCTGCGATCGCAAGGTCCATGCGAGCGATCGCACGCAGTACGGCAGGCCAGTCGTCCAGTTGAAGCGCTGCTCGCACGCGCCATTCGAGCACTCTCTGGTCGAGCGCATCGCTCGGCACCTGTGACAACCATTGCGCCGCTTCCGGCTCGCGGTCTTGTGCGGCGGCGAGCGCAATCGTGCGCATCACGTCGGCGTGTGCGTTTGCGGCCGTTTTTTGACGTTGCCGAATGCGCTGCCAATGATCATACGCGCGAGGCGCGTCACGCACCGCGATGCGTTGCGTGGCGTGTGCAAGACGCTCGACGTTGTCTTCGGTGATATTGCCGGCGGCGGTCAGGAATTGTTCAGGACGTTGATGCGCGCGCTTCCAACGAACGACACGCTCACGATCGGCGTTGCCGAGTGATTCCGAGAGGTATTGCGCCAGCGAAAATCGCCGCGCCGTGATCGCCAGTTGCATACGTTCGCGGATGAGCGATGCGTCGATGATGCCGCGCGCCTTTAGCGTATTGAACGGTGTGTCACAGCGCTCATGTTGGCTGCGTGATGTGAGCCAGAGCTTCTTCGCCAGTGCATCGCGCCGCGATTGTGACCAAGCGATAGTACCTTGCGTTGCGGCCGCCAACGCGGCGCAATCGAGGGCTGCAATACGGGCGTTCGCGTAGTGCGCGTCATACAGCTTGGAGAATGTGGCCCAGCGCGCGTTCTTGATGTGGTGTTCGGTGTAACGGTAGCGCAGCCGTTGGATGGGTGGCAGATCTGGCGATGCGTCCATGAACGCGCGGAGCTCGCGCGTCGGCGTGTCTTGCAGATGCGCGGAGTAGTGCGCGGCGCGTAAGTCCGGCCACAGCGGGTAGTCTTTGAGAAGCTCGCGGGTGTTGGCGTCTAGTGGCCAGTCACCGTCAACCACGTCATCCCAGACCTGTTCGAAGGCATCACGTTGTCGTTGCAGGCGATCGTCATTGGCAAGTGCGTCAGTCGCACCTGCCAATGCGATCAGAATGAGCAGCGTGCGCAACCCGTGTCGCGCGCGCTCGAACATCACGGTGTGAATTTCAGCAACAAGCGACGACCGTTGCGCTCGATCTCCACGAATAGCAGGCTGGTTGCGAATGAACTCGACATATTGTTTAAGTCCTCGACCGTGCTGACGCGCTGGCGGTTGACGCTGACAATGCTGTCGCCGGCCCGCAAGCCTTGACGGTGCGCGGGGCTGCCTTCAGCAACCTCGGACGCGATCACGCCTTCGTTGCCGTCAGCGTTGTTGAACACTGCGCCGGCAAGCCCGGGATGAATCTGCGCCGCGTTCGCAATACTGTTCATGCCGAGCTCGTCTAACGTTGCGGTGAACTCTCTGGCTGAACCATCGCGCAGTGCTGTGATTGCAACCGTTTCGCCGCTGCGCAACAGACCGATGGCATTGCGCAACTCGCTAGCGCTATCGACTTTTTCGCCGTTCACGGCGGTGATGATGTCGTTCACTTCGATACCCGCGCGCTCTGCGGCTGATCCTGGATTGACCGATTGGATCAACGCACCGGTAACATTCTTAAGACCGAGCGCTTCCGCAGCGCTGGCATTGACGGTATCAATGGATACGCCGAGCAAGCCGCGCCGCACTTCACCGAACTCCAGAATCTGACGCATGATGGCTTGGGCCATGTTGGAAGGGATCGCAAAACCGATGCCAACGTTGCCGCCACTGCCCGAGATAATCGCTGAGTTAATGCCGACAAGCTCGCCGGCAAGGTTGACCAGCGCGCCGCCAGAGTTGCCAGGGTTAATTGATGCGTCTGTCTGGATAAAGTCTTCGTAACCGCTACCAATGCCACTGCGACCCAGCGCTGAGACGATCCCCGATGTGACGGTGTGCTCAAGCCCGAACGGGTTGCCAATCGCGATCACAAAATCACCCACTTCGGTCGCATCGGAATCGCCGAGCGAGATGTCTTTCAAGTCTTTCTCGGTGACTTTGAGGACAGCAACGTCTGTGCCTTCGTCGGAGCCGACGACTTCGGCGCTGATCTGACGCCCGTCCTGCAGGGTAATGTCGATCTGATCCGCGTTCGCGATCACGTGATGGTTGGTCAAAATGTAACCGTTATCGGCATCGACGATGACGCCGGAACCTGCCGAGCGCGTTTGCCGTTCGGTAGGCGCATTCGGTGTGCCGAAGAACTCGCGGAAAGGGTCACGGCGATTGCGCCGCTGCGATGTTGTTGTGCCGCGAACCTGAATGTTCACCACGGCCGGCGACACTTCCTTAACCAAAGGTGCCAGTGTCGGCAGCTGTTGCCCGTTGAGCGTCGCGGGCAACGCGGCCCATGCGTTGGCAGAAAAGCCGATGGTCAGCGCAGCTATGGCAATTAATAGTCGTTTCATCTTTAACCCTCAGAACAAAATCGTGTCGTGCAACTACAGTAGGCATCTGCGTATGACAGAGTGACATCGTCGCACTTGCCAGCAGTGGCTGCTACCTTTCAGACCGGTCGCGACGACATTAAGTTTCGCCTGAACGGTGCCATTCACCGGATCAATGTGGATTGATTGACGCAAATTCAAGCGAATTGGCATATTTGATAACGTTCATCGCGCCACATTAAGGATCAAAACACGGCAAAAGTGACAAAAATGGTCAGCCACTACATGTTGTGGTTGCTGTCTTATGTCATTTGTCACAGAAATTTAAAATAAACTTCTTAAGTCAGATGATAGAAATTTCGTAAATTATTGTTTTTCTTTAACAAAGGTCTATCTGCACGACAGTCAACAATGCTTGACAGTGTGTCTAACAAGGCATAATCTACCCACTTGATTGCACAACATCTTGTGTATATCGCTAACAAATAATACCGGTTACACGGTCGGCTGACATGCACCTATAGCAGCTGGTCGGGAGTGCTTTTGTCTGTGCAATGAGCAAGAGCAGTGATCGGAGGACTAACGGCCGGTACGAGCCGTTGGCATTCATCAAACAAGGGAGTGTGAAATATGTCTTGGGGGTTCTTTTTGGTATGAGTATCGCGGCGGATACAGAAAATGAAGCAATAGCATTGGCTACCAGTGTCACGGAAATACCGTTACAGGAGACGTCGGAGGATATTTGGCAAACCAAATATCGGCTGACGGCCAAGTCTGGTGAGATTATCGATAAATCTGTCGACGAAACCTTCAGCCGCGTTGCGCGTGCGCTGGCGAATGTCGAGGTAGAGCCCGATCTTTGGTACGAACGGTTTGTCTGGGCGTTGCGCTCAGGCGCGATCCCGGCAGGACGCATCACGTCGAATGCCGGTGCACAAGCGCACAAGCCAGCAACATCGACAATCAACTGCACCGTGTCAGGCACGATTGCTGATTCGATGGATAACATCCTCGGTAAGGTGCACGAAGCAGGGCTGACATTGAAAGCTGGATGCGGCATCGGCTACGAGTTCTCGACACTGCGCCCCAAGGGCGCGTATGTGTCAGGCGCAGGCGCCTACACTTCCGGGCCGCTGTCGTTCATGGATATCTACGACAAGATGTGTTTCACCGTGTCCTCTGCTGGTGGCCGTCGCGGCGCACAGATGGGCACGTTTGACATTGGTCACCCGGACGCCGAAGAGTTTATCCGCGCCAAGCGCGAAGACGGTCGTTTGCGTCAGTTCAACTTGTCGCTGTTGATTACTGACGGTTTTATGAAAGCCGTCAAGAATGACGACCCATGGCAGATGGCATTCCCGATGACCCTGAAAGAGTTCAAGGCTGACGGGATCGATACTGATGCATTGCTTGAAGCCGGCGCGAATGATGAATACATCTGGCGCGAGTGGGCAGGCGACGGCGATTTCCTTAAAGACGATGCCGGGTTAGTCGCATGCAAGGTCTACAAGACCATGCCGGCGCGCCGTCTGTGGGACATGATCATGGCGTCGACCTACGATTTCGCCGAGCCAGGCTTTGTGTTGATCGATGC
>JBCBZK010000024.1:0-32809 GCA_039815365.1 Pseudomonadota bacterium
GAAAATTCCGCAAATCAAGAAACAGAAGAAACCAATATTGCTAAGTCAGCGATGCTGCGTGATGCCATCGTATTTCAAATCAAATTGCTGATTGATGGCGTACGTGACCTTGTGCTGATTCCTGTGTCGTTGATTGGCACCGTAGTTAGTCTGCTTCATCCAGGCAAACATGCCGGTAGGGCTTTTTACAGCATCGTCGAAGCCGGGCGCGAGAGCGAGAAGCTGATCAATCTGTTCGAAGCGGCAAACCGCGTACTGCCGGACGAGGAAAAGAGCGAGCGCTCAGATCTGGACGGGCTCGTTGATCAGGTGGAAGGCTACGTCAAGCGCGAGTACAAGAGCGAACGTTTTGCCGCTGCCCGTGAACGTCTGGAGGCGGCGCTAAAATCAATTGACCCGAATCGCGCTGAGCCTGTTGAGCCCAAACAGGAGAAATCTCACCATGAGTAGTGACGGGCGCGAGCCGCCAGATTGGATCGTGGCCGCGAGACAAAGCTGGAACCAATCGGTGCGGCCGGACAACATCGTTGTGCCAGGCAAAGGTCAGGAATCTGTCTGGGACTACACACGACCGCCGACGCTTGAGCGTGTGAGTAAAACCGTGCGTGTCGTGTTAGGCGGCGTCGAAGTTGCCAACACGTCCCGAGCGCAGCGGATTTGTGAAACGGCCAGTCCGCCGACGTTCTACGTATCAAGAGAAGACGTGCAAATGGACCTGCTCAAACCGCTCACGCGCGCGAGTATGTGTGAGTGGAAAGGTGAGGCTGCCTACTTCGATGTCGTTGCAGGTGGCACAGTGGCTGCCGGTGCGGCGTGGTGTTATCCCATGCCCTTCGCGCCGTTTGGCGCTGTCGCCGGTTGGCTTGCGTTCATGCCGGCGGCCATGGATGCCTGCTACGTCGGTGACGATAAGGTGGTAGCGCAACCTGGTGGTTTCTACGGCGGCTGGATCACGCCGGACCTGACAGGCCCGTTCAAAGGTGCACCAGGCACGACACACTGGTGACGATCAGAAGAATCGTGTGACGGATAGCTGCCAGTAGTCTTCGCGCGCTAACAACGCCAGCGTGTCGTTGGCATCGCTTGCGCTGAAGAACCGTGCCTCCAGTGCAGCGCGCCAGTGTTGCCCCAGGCGGCGTGATGCTTCCAGTGAAAACAACCGACCATCACCGCTAAGGTCGCTACCGGCCAGTAACAATAATTCGCTACCCGACAGATCATTGAAGCCGATGCGCATGCCTGCCACCAGATCGTCGTCTGCGCCAAGAATGATGGCAGCGCGACGTTCGTCGTACTGATACTCGGCGATCACACCGACGTCAAAGCTGGTGTTGAATGGACGCGACCAGGTGTATTCGAATCCGCCGGTCGCCGCGAACCCGCGGCCTTGTGGTTCGCGCCCGCTTAATGCTTCGAGTTTCCATAGCCAACTGCCGCGCGCATAGGTCAGTTCGATGCTGCTTTGATCCGTCAGGAAATAAACCGGCGCAACGGCTAACGCCGGCGCTGTCTGATTCACCGGCAAAGGCACGAACAGTGGTTGTCTTTGGGTGCCGGCGAAATGCGCTACCGCAAACTCGAAAGGCCCGACGTAGTGTGAGTAGCGAGCGGCGATATCAAGATGATTGCGCGCGTCTGCTGATTCGAATTGCGTCGCATCAGTGCGCACCTGAATGGGTCCGCGTAGTCGCCCGCGTGAGCCTGGGAACCGTCGTTCACGAAACCGCGGCATGAGCAAAACATCAAGCGTTCCCCAACGTGGCGTCAACGTTAGCCGCACCATGGGTTGACCGAGTTTGTCCTCGCTGTCTGGGTTGGCGGTGAGGTCTGACTGGTTGATCACATCCACGAGATGCAGCGCTTCTGTGACCCCCCAGAAGACGCGATCAATGCCCACGGCGATCTCCGCACGCTGCCACCGGTAACGCCAGTACATTTCGCCAATGTCGACGAGGTTGCGCGCCGGATCATCGCTATCCACGCGCGCGGTGAGCGCCAGGGCAAACCGCTGGCGGTTGTCGTCCCAGTCATTGAAATAGCCGAGCGTACCGCTTAGCACGCCGTCCCACTGGTCTTGTCGCGGGTCAGGCGTTGACTGCACGAAGTAGCGCGTACCAATACTGACTTCGCCTTGCCAGTCATCGGCGTCGACGCCCGATGCGATTAGCAGCAGGCTAACGAATATCGCGCATCGCATTGCGATCAAAATCCCGGAGCGCAAGACCGACGCCGAAGCGATAGTCGCGCCATTGCAGCTGCGTGCTTCTGCCGTTTTGGTGGTTGACCATACGCATCATTGACGGGCGCCAGTATTGGTCAAGGTATTGTTGGAAATCGTGAGTGGTCAGCGTTTTCAGTAAGCGATTGCCGCGATCGTAATAGTCAACTCTTTGCGCTCGCAGTTCAGCAATGTCGAGCCAGACAATATGCCTTGTGTAGCCGGACGTGGTTTTCGGTGTTCGCTCGAGCTGATAGCAAGCGATGTCGTTCAAGAGAGTCTCGCCGATATAGCGGTAGGTGTATTTGCCGACTTCGTCGTTGCCGAGGTCTTCGTAGGAGAACTCGCTCGACATGAACGCGCCGGAGCGGTTGCCCGATGCAATTCGCTTGACGCGTTTGAGTGCCGGTAAGTAGAGCCATTGATCGTCGTCACCGTCGTCATGGCTGTGCGTCAAAAATGCAGTGCCCCTAACGTCGGCGGGGTTCTCGAAAAACAGTAACGTGCGGTCGCCGTCATTGTTCATTTCGAGCGTCTTGCTGCGCATGTTGCGCACCAGTTGATTCCCGCGACCGTCGAACAACGTCATTGTCATGGCCGATTGCGAGTCTTTGAATCCTTCGCCGCGGCGACTGGCTTCGGTTGCGAGCGCCAGACCATTGTCGGCGGGTGCGTTAGCTGGGTCGAATCCGGGAATTTCGGCGTCGGCCACGTTCCACATCAGGACAATGAAGAGCAGACTGCAGTATCGGGTGATGTACGACTTCATTCACGCAGTGTAGCCCGACACAGCGAATCGTGCGGCAACAAAAAAAGCCCGGCTGGGTTACAGCCGGGCTTTGTCAAAGGCGTGACAATGATTATTACTTATGCGGTTGTGTTCTCCGCATCGACGTCACCGTCTTTCAGGCGTTTGATGTAGCGCTTGTACGCTGCCATCGCCTGATAACCAAGCAACAGTGTGATCGGCACGTTGGCGAACAGCATGACGCCGGTGCCGACACCGGTCATGTTGTCCAGATCCACATCTGTTTCGATCAATCCCAGCGTTGCGATCACGATTAGCGAGCAGAACACGAGCTTATACAACACGACAGATTTTTCACCCGCAAGATAGACCATGCCTTGTTCACCGTAGTAGCTCCACGAGATCATCGTGGAAATCGCGAACAGCCATGAGGCGAGCGTGACGAGCCACTTTCCAAGCCCCGGTTGCACGGTATCGAATGCCTTGGCAGTCATCGTCGCACCGACATAATTGGCGTACACGCCGAGGTCGGTCATTGCCGGTGCCATGACGCTGCTTACCGGGTCGAACTCGATCAGGTTGCCCGTCGGGCCGTCGACAATCGTGCCTTCGGCCTTGTGCAAATTATTGCCCGTGTCCGGGTTCGCGTCGGCTTCAATAATCAGGTAGACACGGTCGCCAATAGCGTAATCGTCGCTGGCCGGAGCCGGCCGTGATTCGATTTGCCAGACACCTTCGGCAGTCTTCGCGATAAACGGTTCTGCATCCAGAATGCTCGATGCGTCGCGATTCCAGACGCCGGTCGACAGGATGATCAGCGCAGTAAATGTACAGACAACGATCGTGTCGATGAACGGCTCCAGTCCGGCGACGATACCTTCGCGCACCGGCTCGTCGGTCTTGGCCGCGGAGTGCGCGATCGGCGACGAACCCTGGCCTGCCTCATTCGAGAACAGTGCGCGCTTCATTCCGATCAGGAATCCGTAGGCAACGGTGCCACCAATAAAGGCGCCAGTGGCTTCCTGCGGGTTGAATGCGCCCGTGATGATCAACGCAAACATGCTCGGAATCTGGTCGGCGTTAACGACGAGTACCCAGGCACCGGCGATCAGGTACAGCGCGCACATGAATGGCACGAGGGTGCCGGCAACCTTACCGATGCGTTTGATGCCGCCTAGAATGACTGCACCGACGATCACTGCCAGGATGATGCCCGTTACAAAGCTCGGCACGCCGAAGTAGCTTTCCGTGATTTCACCAACGTTCCATGCCTGGAACATGTTGCCGCCGGTGGCTGTCGATACCAGCAGCGTCAGGCAGAAAATGACGCCAACAATCTTGCCGATTGACGCAAACTTCGGATTGATGTTCTCAAGCCCTTTGCTGACTACCCACATTGGTCCGCCATGCGGATTGTCCGGATCGTCCGTGTTGCGGTAGAGCATCGATAGCGTGACTTCGGTGATCTTGATCGCCATGCCAAAGAAGCCGACAACCCACATCCAGAAAATCGCACCAGGCCCACCTAACGCGATGGCCAGTGCGACACCGCCAATGTTTCCGAGGCCAACGGTCGCCGAGAGCGCCGCGGAGAGTGCCTGAAAGTGGCTGATTGCGCCGGGATCGTTCGCATTATCGTACTTGCCGCGAACGACGGCAGTGCCGTGCGTCAGCGCTCGATACTGGGCGAAACCACTCCAGAAAGTGAACAACACACCAGTGCCAAGTAGCACGAACAGCACAGGTTGTGCCCATAGCAGCGCGTTCGACACTGCAAGAAAATTACTCAAACCTTCCATACCTCTCCCCTGAAAGGTGACTTTGCTTAGAAGCGGGCGAGTGTAGCAGAGAGTGTCGCGTCAGGCGGCGCTCAGCAGCGCTGTAACGCCCATGCCCCCGGCCGTGCAGATCGAAATCAAGCCGCGACCACTGCCATTTTCCTGCAGAATCTTGGCTAAAGCGCCCATGATTCGGCCGCCAGTGGCAGCAAATGGGTGTCCCATCGCAAGGCTGCCGCCTTTGACGTTAAGTTTAGTCGGATCAATGTCGCCAAGCGGCGCATCGCGACCGAGCCGCTCTTTGCAGAACTCCGGCGAGGCCCACGCTTTCATCGTTGCGAGCGCCTGCGCGGCGAAGGCTTCATGAATTTCGAAAAAGTCTATGTCGGCGAAACCGAGGTTTGCGTCTTTCAACATTTCGGACACCGCGTACGCGGGCGCCATCAACAAACCTTCTTCATTCACAAAGTCGACTGCGCTGACTTTGCAAAAATCGAGATAGGCGAGGATCGGCAAGCCGCGCTGCCTGGCCCAGTCTTCGCTGGCGAGTAGAACAGACGATGCACCATCGGTCAGCGGCGTGCTGTTGCCCGCGGTCATCGTACCGGCGTCGCTGCGATCAAAAGCGGGTCGCAATTTGGCGAGTTTTTCGAGTGAGGTGTCCGGGCGGATATTGTTGTCGCGCGTGAGTCCTTCGAAAGGGATCACCAAGTCGTCATAAAAACCCGACTCATAGGCAGCGTCAGCTTTCTGGTGGCTGGCCAGTGCCAACGCATCTTGATCGGCGCGACTGATGTGCCATTCCTTGGCCGTGATCTCTGTGCTTTGACCCATTGATAGTTTGGTGCGCGGCTCCTCGACGCCTGGCAGGACCGGTTTGAAGTGCCGTGGACGCAAGCCGAGCCAGGGCTTCAGCCTGGCGCCCATTGTGCGCGCCCGGTAGCTCGCCATCATGATGGCGCGATAGGCGTCGTCATAGACAATCGGCGGATCACTGACTGTGTCGGTGCCGGCGCCGATACCGGAATCAATCTGGCCCAGCGCGATCTTGTTGGCGATCATCACTGCTCCGGACAAACTGGTGCCACAAGCACGCTGCAGATCGAACGCAGGTGTTTGTGGCGCAAGTCCTGAGCTCAGCACGGCTTCGCGAGCGAGGTTCCAATCGCGCGAGTGTTTGATGACGGCGCCTAGCGAGACATCGCCCAAGGCGACGCCCTGTAGACCGTACTTCTCGACTAACGCCGAGAGCGTTGCGCTCATCATGTCGAGGTTCGAGCAGCGCTTGTAATTCGTATGCGAACGCGCAAACGGAATGCGCGTGCTACCGACGATAGCAACGCGTCGTGAAATGCCGTCATGCAACATCTTTGTGCCCTTGCCGGATTCCGGCGGTTGTGTCCCGCCTGCGACTGTACCGAAAACGCATCGCGCCGTGTAGCGGGCTGCGTGCTACGCTTTCGCGTCGTTTCTTACGAGACAGGTAATGGCATCGGTAAACGCGCCAACAACTGAGCAATCCCGGACAGGTGAATTTCGTCACCTGCTGAAGTTTGCTGCGCCTCTGATCGTCAACAATCTTGCCCTTGCCGGTATGGGATTGACCGATACGATCATGGCTGGGCGCGGGCTCGGTCCAGCCGCGTTGGCCGCCGTTGCGGTCGGCTCAAGCGTCTGGTTTCTGTTCTTCTTTATCCCTATGGGAATCCTCACCGCGATTTCGCCGCTGAGCGCGCGACACATTGGTAAAGGCCGCCCCGAAATGGTCGGGCGCTATGCACGCCAGGGGTTTTATTTGTCGCTGCTGTTGTCCGCGGTGATCATGGCTGTGTTGTTTTTTGGTGCGCGGCCGGCGCTCTACGCGATTGGCATTGACCCTGAGTTTCGCGATGTGACGGCAGACTATATACGCGCCATCCTCTGGGGCGCGCCCGCAATGTTTGCCTATCTTGTCTTGCGCTACACCACCGAAGCGGCCGGTCATACGTTGCCAATCATGATCGTTTCGGTAGCGGGGTTGGTCGTTAACGTCATTGGCAACTACGCATTCATGTTTGGCCATCTGGGTATGCCGGCGTTAGGCGCAGAAGGCGCTGGCGTGGCAAGCGCCTGCACGATGTGGGCAACGGTTGCGATCATGTTGGCGTATGTGTTGCGCAAGCCGCTCTACACGCAGTTCCGAATTTTTGAATTGGGTCGCGGGCCGTCATGGCCTGAAATGCGCGCGATTCTGGCGTTAGGTGTGCCGATCATGGTCAGCATTGTCGCTGAGGCGGGACTGTTCAGCGCCGTGTCCTTGTTGATGGGGCGTTTGTCCGCGGTTGCAGCCGCGGCGCACCAGATTGCGATGAACTACGCAACGTTCATGTTCATGATTCCGCTGGCACTCAATTCGGCGACAACGGTGTTGGTGAGTCAGGCGGTCGGTCGTGGCGAGTTAGACCTGGCGCGCCGACGCGGTATTCGCGGCATCGTTACTTGTGCATTGTTTATGGCGGCATCGGCGACCGTGTTGCTGTTGTTTCGCGATCAGATTGTCGGGCTGTATACCAAAGACACGGCCGTGCAAATGGTGGCACTTAGTTTGTTGTTCATGGCTGCGATTTTTCAGATTTCCGATGGTTTACAGGTCGGTGCTTCCGGCGCACTGCGCGGCTTGCACGACACGCGTGTACCGATGTACATGACGACGGTTGCCTACTGGATCATCGGGTTCCCGTTAGCGTGGTTAGCCGCGACGCGCGAGAACGTGTCGCCGGCAATGATTTGGGCAGGCCTTGTCGTCGGTCTGACGCTCGCGGCATTTGCTTTAGTCGGCAGATTTTTTTGGACGACCGCCAGCAGTCAGCGTATCCAGGCGTTGATCGGAGACGATGCGGCTTAAGAGGCCGCCTGGCCGAAATCAGGACCGTCCTCGAGGTATTCAAGCTCTTGTGCGGTGCTGGCGCGCCCCAGAATCGGGTTACGGTGCGGAAAGCGACCGAACTGTTCAATGATGTCGCGGTGCAGTTCCGCAAAATCCGCGAACGTTTGGAACGTATCGCGGTCCGTGTCGCTGACGGCGTTCGCCAGACCTTGGAACACTGCGACTGATTTGTTCTGCACTTTTAGTGATTCTATATGTTGCATCGGCATGTAGAAGAACACGCGCTGTAACGGTGTGAGTTGCTTGTCTTGTTTGGCGATTGCGCCTTCGACGCACAGTTTCAAAGCGACTCGATCACGCGAGAACGCTTCTGGTTTGCCGCGATAGATGTTGCGACGAAACTGATCGAGCAAGATGATCAGTGCGAGTCGGCCGAGCGCATTGTCAGCCCAGTGATCAAGTTCGCCATCGGTCGCTTTGCGAATCAGCGATGAAAATTGATGGCGAATCTGGATGTCGAGCTCTGGATTCTCGCCAAACCACATATTCATGCGGGCATCGAGACTGACCGTGTCATGCTCGCGTTCGCGAAACCACAAATCAACGATGCTGTTGACGTCTTGTGTGTCTTGCTCGGATAGCGTTGAGGTCATGCGATACTCCCGCGAATGATGTGAGGCGACGACGATGCGCTCATTCTGACAGATTGGCCGGTACATGGGATAATCGCACCATGCGTTGCAAATTTCTTGTTGTAGTTCTGGTTTTCATGCTGGCAGGCTGTGACTCTGAGTTGTCGGTAGAGGCACAAATCGCGCGTGATCTGCGTGCCATGGCAGATGCCGGCGAAGCTGGGGATATCGGCGGCGCTGCCCGGTTTATCGGCGCGACCTACCGCGACTTAAGGGGCAATGACAAGCGCGCGGTCGTCAATCAGTTCCGCCTGGCCCGTCTGGCGACAGACAACTTGGCGATTTTTCTCGATATACAGAGCATCAGTATGATTACTGCAACGCTGGCAGAGGCCGACGTCCGTGTGCGTTTTGCCGGTATCGACACCGGGCGACTGGCACTGGAAGGCGCCAGTTACCGCTTTATACTTGAGGTGGAGCAAGACGGTAGCGAATGGGCGATTGTTGCGGCTCGCTGGGCGCGCGGAGACGGCGAACCTCGCTAGAATCTGTGAACGACGTCCGCGTGTCCGTCATCACAACATGGCATTTTTCGTCCGGGAAAACGTAGGTAGCGCTATGAAAATTTTGATGTTCTTTCAAAAATCACTGGTTCTTTTAGCGTCGGGCCTGGTCCTGGCAGGGTGCGGTTCTTCCGACGAGCCCGTTGATGCAGCTGCGTCAGACGCGACCACCGTTGCAGAGCCCGCTGAAACGCCCGCCGTCGAGGCGACCGAGCCTGAGCCTGTTGTCAGCGAGGCAGACGCTGCACCCGATATGGCGGATGAAGCCGTGCGCAAGGCGCTTGAGGCGGAGCATCGGGAGTATGAAGCGACCAAGCAATCCCTCAAAGCGACCGACGAAGAAACCTGACGATGCATGCGTGCTTTGTGGCAAGGTATCAGTTGTCCGTTTAACGAGTCTTTGCCATGCATCAGTTGTCCCTGCGTTTGAGTGTGCTGTGTATCGCCGCGCTTTCTTTATCAGGCTGTCAGTCGCTGCTTGATCAACTGCAAGCTCCGGATGTCGCGCTTTCGGGTATTCGCCTGGCCGAGGCAGACCTCACCACGCAACGCTTTGAGCTGGAGTTCTCGATTAGCAACCCAAACGCAATCGCTTTGCCTGTGCGTGCTGTCGATTATGGCGTCACGCTGGGTGGTGTGTCGTTAGCCTCCGGTAGCACGACCAGTGCGTTTCGGGTTCCCGCTAACGGCGATGGATCGTTCAGCGTGAGTGTCGAAACATCACTCGTCGATGCATTGCGGATGTTAGGTACCAGTGTGCTCGGTGGTGCTGAGAAAACACTGGATTACGATGTCGGCGGTAGTGTTGCATTGGACTTGCCGTTGGTGCGTCCGCTGCCGTTTAGCGCCAGTGGCAGCGTGGATGTGAGTCGCCTGTAGCCCTCGAAGCGTGTTCTTCGTGTTGCGCTCCAACGGCGGCGACGTGCGCGCGAGCGGTTAGTTGCGCGCGTAACCTGCCAGCCAGCACGGACGATGAGGCTGTCGAATTCAGTTCGATACACGGTTTATGCAATACGGACGCGCCTGTGAGGCAGTGATTCGTTTTAAATATCAGGGACTTAACGTATTGTTAGTGCGTTGCCTCCGGCAAACAGGGTCACCGCGTCGTTTTTCATTTGTCGCAGTGCATCAAAAAGTGGCATAAATAACGGCTTGCCAGCGTGTGCCGCCGGCGTGACGGGTGCCGACATGCGACGACCGCTGAGTCGATCGTTCTGCAGCCTTGTCTATACTAACCGAGAGGTTTTGACGCGCGATTGCCGCTGATCGCGACTGCGTCACCTCGCGCGACAACATTGAATGTAAGGAACCGCCATTGAACAAGATGCCTGACGCCAGCAGTCTCTATAGACCCTCGTTTGAACGGGCGAGCTGCGGTTTCGGCTTGATGGCGAATATCGATGACGAGCCCAGTCACTGGCTTGTGCAAACGTCTATCGCAGCGTTGACGCGACTCACCCACCGGGGCGCTGTCGCGTCTGACGGTAAGACCGGGGATGGTTGTGGCATCTTGCTAAAAGCACCCGAAGCTTTTCTCCGTGAGGTTGCCGTTGAGGCGGGCATCGACGTCGCCAAGCGATTCGCTGCCGGTCTTGTGTTTCTTAATCAGCACGATATCCATGCGGCGCGTGCGCGCAACGAATTAGCCAAACAACTCGACGCTGTTGGTTTGAGTATTGCCGGCTGGCGTGTCGTGCCCACTGACTCATCTGTTTGCGGCGACGAAGCGCTGCGCACGTTGCCAAGAATCGAGCATGTGTTTGTCAATGCGCCAGACGGTATGGCGCAACAGCTATTTAACCGATTGTTGTTTATTGCACGCCGGCGCACCGAGCTTGAGTTGCGCGAAGCAGACCAGTCGTTTTACGTCGCGAGTCTGTGCGCCAATACGCTCTCATACAAAGGCATGGTGATGCCGTCGGTGCTCGCCGATTTTTACTGTGATCTCAAAGACACACGTCTTGCCAGTTCGGTTTGTGTTTTTCACCAACGCTTTTCCACGAATACCTGGCCGCAGTGGCGCTTAGCGCAGCCGTTCCGGTTGTTGGCACATAACGGCGAAATCAATACGATTTCTGCGAATCGCAACTGGGCACTGGCGCGCGCGCGTAATTTTCAGTCAGACAAACTGCCCGACGTGTCTTCGCTATTGCCATTGGTATCGATGGATGGCTCGGATTCGTCCAGTTTGGACAACATGCTTGAGGTCATGTTAGCTGGCGGCATGGACGTGTTGCAGGCAATGCGATTGCTGGTACCGCCGGCATGGCAGGCGGATGAAAGACTCGACGCTGATGTGCGCGCGTTTTACGAGTTCTTCGGCTGCCACATCGAACCGTGGGACGGCCCAGCGGGCGTTGTCATGACGGACGGTCGTTTCGCCGCGTGCACGCTGGATCGCAATGGCTTGCGGCCGGCTCGCTATGTCCTCACCAAGGATCGGCATTTGACAGTGGCTTCCGAAATTGGCGTTTACGATTACGATGCCGCTGATGTCATTGAAAAAGGTCGGCTTGGACCTGGCCAGATGCTAGCGGTAGATCTGGAGAACGGCGAAGTTTTAAACACCGATGATATTCACTCGCGCGTGAAGTCACGTGCGCCTTATCGCAAGTGGTTGAAGAAAGGGATTCGCTACCTCGAGTCCGAGTTAATCGACGTGCGCATCACGGCTGAGCCAATGGATCCGCCGACGCTTGCGAAATACCAGAAGATGTTCAACCTGTCGGCGGAGGAGCGCAACGAAGTACTGCGCGTGCTCGCCCAGGCCGGGCAGGAAGCGGTTGGCTCCATGGGAGACGACACGCCGATGTCAGTCTTGTCCAAGCAAGTCCGACCGTTGTTTGATTATTTCCGTCAGCAATTCGCGCAGGTCACGAATCCGCCCATTGATTCGCTGCGTGAGCGCATCGTGATGAGTTTGCAAACCAACATTGGTCGCGAGGCGAATCTGTTTGAGTTGTCCGCGGAAGACGCCGAACACGTGATTATCAGCTCGCCGGTGTTGTCACAGCGTAAGTGGCGACAACTCGTCAGCGAGGAGCTGTTTGCAGACTCGCATGTCTTTATCGACCTGAACTATCCTGACGATGTCACTTTGGAAGCGGCGCTCGATGATATTTGCGCCAAAGCAGAGGCGGCAGTGCGCGAGGGCCATTTGCTCGTTTGTCTCAGCGACCGTTATCTCGAGTCGGGCAAGCAGCCCGTACATGCTTTGTTGGCGACCGGCGCGGTACATCATCATTTGGTGCGCACAGGTTTGCGCTGCGATTGCAATATTCTGGTGGAGACGGGCTACGCTCGCGATGCGCACCATTTCGCCTGTTTAATTGGCTACGGTGCGACGGCCGTGTATCCGTACCTGGCGTATCAGGTGCTTTACGATCTTGCCCGCTTGGGCAAAGTTGTGCAGACCGCGGAAGGCAAACGTCAGTATGGGCGCAGCTACCGCAGCGGTATTCGCAAAGGACTGTTTAAAATCATGTCCAAGATGGGTATCTCGACGATTGCCAGTTACCGTGGCTCACAGTTGTTCGAGATTGTCGGGTTGGCGCCAGAAGTCGTCGCCCGTTGCTTCAACGGTACAGTCAGTCGTCTGGCCGGCGCGACGTTCGAACATCTCAAAGAGGATCAGCGTGAGTTGTCGCGTCTGGCGTACTCGAAAGGTACGCCGGTGAATCAGGGTGGCTTGCTGCGTTTTGTGCATGGCGGCGAATACCACTGTTACAACCCGGATGTTGTCGCAACGCTGCAGGCAGCGGTTCGCGCTGGTGACTACGCCGTTTATAAGCAATACGCGACGTTGGTGAATGAACGTCCGGTGGCAACGCTGCGTGATTTGCTTGACGTTGATTTTGACGTCGAACCGATTCCGCTCGATGAAGTCGAACCGATTGCCAATATTGTGCGACGTTTTGACAGCGCCGGAATGTCCTTGGGTGCCCTGTCACCCGAAGCGCACGAAGCGTTGGCAATTGCGATGAATCGTCTTGGCGCGCGGTCCAATTCCGGCGAAGGCGGAGAAGATCCGTCGCGCTATGGCACTGAGCGTATGTCGCGAATCAAGCAGGTCGCGAGTGGCCGTTTCGGTGTGACCGCTGAGTATCTGGTGAATGCCGACGTGCTGCAGATCAAAATTGCGCAAGGCGCGAAGCCGGGCGAGGGTGGGCAGTTGCCCGGTCACAAGGTTGATGAGACGATCGCACGATTGCGTTACGCAAGCCCGGGCGTCGGATTGATCTCGCCACCACCTCATCACGATATCTATTCAATCGAAGATCTGGCACAGCTGATTTTCGATTTGAAACAAGTGAATCCGACTGCGTTAGTCAGCGTAAAACTGGTCTCTGAGCCGGGTGTTGGCACCATTGCAGCGGGTGTTGCGAAAGCCTACGCCGATCTCATTACGATTTCGGGTTACGACGGCGGCACGGGCGCAAGCCCGCTCACGTCGGTGAAGTATGCCGGTAGTCCCTGGGAGTTAGGTCTTGCGGAAACGCATCAGGTGCTGCGGGCCAATGATCTGCGACACAAGGTGCGATTGCAGACCGACGGTGGTTTGAAAACCGGTATGGATGTGATCAAAGCCGCCATGCTCGGTGCAGAGAGTTTTGGGTTTGGTACAGGTCCCATGGTCGCGCTGGGCTGTAAATACTTGCGTATATGTCATCTGAACAATTGTGCGACTGGTGTTGCGACGCAGAACAATGTTCTGCGCAGCAAACACTTTGTTGGCCTGCCGGAAATGGTGATGAACTACTTCCGCTTCATCGCCGAAGAGACGCGTGAGTATCTAGCGATGCTTGGTGTGCGGTCACTGGAAGAGCTTGTAGGAAAAGTTGAAAAACTCAAACGCTCGCAGGGTGATACTGATCGTCAGCGCGCGTTGGATTTGTCACCGATCCTGTCCAATGCGGGGCTGGCCGATAGCAAACCGCAATTCTGCAGCGAAGTGCGTAATCCGCCGTTTGACAAAGGTGAGCTGGCCGAGCAAATGGTGGCGGAGATGAGCGGCGCCATCGCCGCCCGTGAATCTTCGCGATTTGGTTATCAGGTGCACAATTACAATCGCTCGATTGGCGCGCGCGTGTCCGGTGAGATTGCGCGTACCCATGGCAACCTCGGTATGGGTGACGCTGTGTTGGACGTCAAATTGCTAGGTACTGCGGGGCAGAGTTTCGGTGCCTGGAACGTCGCCGGGCTGCACATGACGTTAGAAGGTGACGCCAACGATTACGTCGGCAAAGGAATGACGGCGGGACGGCTGGTGATCAGACCGCCCGCGAGCAGCACGTTCACTGCGGCAGATACAGCGATTATCGGCAACACCTGTTTGTATGGTGCGACGGGTGGCGAGTTGTTTGCCGCAGGTCGGGCGGGCGAGCGTTTCGCTGTACGTAACTCAGGGGCTACCGCGGTCATCGAAGGCGCAGGCGATCATTGCTGCGAATACATGACCGGCGGCGTCGTAGCCGCGCTCGGCGACGTCGGCGTTAACTTTGGCGCAGGCATGACCGGTGGGTTCGCGTACGTACTGGATATCAGGCGTGACTTCGTCGACCGCTACAATCATGAGCTGATCGATATCCACAGAATCTCGCCGGAGACAATGGAGTCGCATCTGCATCACTTGCGACATTTGCTCGAACAACACGTTGCATTGACCGGCAGCGTCTGGGGCGAAACGCTGCTCGACGACTATCGTGACTATTTGCCAAAATTCTGGCTAGTGAAACCTAAAGCGGTTGAGCTTGGCTCGTTGATCACTTCCCTGCGACAGGCGGCGTAACTGATGGCTGAATTTCCACTGCAGTTTCTCGATATCCCGCGACGCGATCCGGCGAAGGAAGACGCGAATCAGCGCGTCCACCACTACCGCGAAATCTACGGGCAATTCACGGCTGAAGAGGCCGCCGATCAGGCCGGTCGTTGTTTGAATTGCGGTAATCCGTATTGCGAGTGGAAGTGTCCGGTGCACAACTACATTCCAAACTGGCTCAACCTCATTCGCGAAGGCAACATTCTTGAGGCGGCGGAGCTGTCACACCAGACGAACTCGCTGCCCGAAGTGTGTGGCCGGGTCTGTCCGCAAGACCGTTTGTGCGAAGGTGCATGCACGCTCAACGACGGCTTGGGTGCGGTGAGTATTGGCAATATCGAAAAGTACATCACTGATGAGGCGATGAAGCTTGGCTGGCGTCCGGATATGTCGCACGTGACGCCGACCGACAAGCGTGTCGCGATCGTCGGCGCTGGGCCGGCCGGTTTGGCGGCGGCGGACGTGCTCGCTCGCAATGGCGTCAAAGCGGTTGTCTTCGATGCCTATTCGCAAATCGGTGGCTTATTAACGTTTGGTATTCCGCCGTTCAAATTAGAGAAACGCATTGTCGAGCAACGCCGCGATATTCTTGAAGGCATGGGCGTTGAGTTCGTGTTGAATACGCGCATCGGCGACGACATTGCATTCGACACGTTGCTGAGCGATTACGATGCCGTGTTCCTTGGCATGGGCACCTACACTTACGTGCGCGGCGGTTTCCCCGGCGAAGATCTGCCAGGTGTGCACGATGCGCTACCGTACCTGATCTCCAACGCCTACAAGACGCTCGAAGAGCACGACAAGGTACGACCGGAAATGAATCTCGCCGGCAAGCGCGTCGTCGTACTCGGCGGCGGCGATACGGGCATGGACTGCAATCGCACTGCCACACGTCAGGGTGCGGCCTCGGTCACCTGTGCCTACCGTCGCGATGAAGCCAATATGCCGGGTTCGAGACGCGAGGTAAAAAACGCCAAGGAAGAAGGCGTTGAGTTCCTGTTCAACCGACAGCCGATCGAGATCATCGGTACCGACCACGTCACTGGCGTCAAAGTCGTGCAGACCCAACTGGGCGCACCTGATGCCGGCGGTCGCAGACGCCCCGAGCCGGTGCCGGGCAGCGAACAAGTGCTGCCTGCAGATGCCGTCATCATCGCGTTCGGTTTCCGACCGAATCCGGCAGACTGGTTTAAAGACCATACGGTTGAGACTGCGGTCGATGGCAAGGTTAAAGTCAGCAAGGACGCGATCCTGCCATTCCAGACAAGCAACCCGAAAGTCTTTGCCGGCGGCGACATGGTGCGCGGCTCAGACCTTGTCGTTACCGCAGTTTTTGAGGGTCGGGAAGCCGCTCAGGGGATCGTCAACTACCTTGGCATCGAAGCCTGACGAGCGCTGATTGAAACGTCGCGCTAGTGCTCTGCGGGCCGGGCTTCGCCAACACAAACACGCCGTGAATACATCCATGTAGGCTCATGGGCGACGTCCTGTCGCCCAATGGTTTGTGTTGGCGAAGCCCAGCCCACAGAGCACGGAAACGGCGCCGCTGCGTTTGGCGCAAGCGGGTTACCGCAATTGAACGGAGGCTCGAGTTGCTTTGGATGGAGATCTGCGCTGTTCCGGGTTCGCTGGTCAATGCAGCTTTACCGAAGCTCGTGTCGCTTTGTAGATGCGATCCCCTAGCATGATCAACAGCGTAGAAAAGCGGCCGTGAACTGCCGCTTGATGCATTCGGTAGAGTGACAGGTACGCGAGGCGTGCAACCCAGCCCTCAACAAACACTGTGCCGCGTACCAGGTTGCCCATCAGATTGCCCACGGTCGAGTATTTACTGAGGCTGACCAAACTGCCGAAGTCGCGGTACTTGAAGGGTTTCGCTGATTTGCCTTTTCGCGCCGCAATGATGTTGCGTGCCGCGATGCTCGCCATTTGATGCGCTGCTTGTGCGCGTGGTGGCACTTCTGTGCCGTCCTCGGTTTTACAGGCGCAGCAATCGCCAATCGCGTAGACGGAAGGCAAGCCGACTACTGAGAGGTCATCGTTGACTTCAACGCGCCCTAACCGGTCGACGGGAAGGCCGCTCTCGGAAAGCCAGCCTGGCGCGCGGACACCGGCTGCCCAAACACTGATATCTGCGGCAATGCGATGGTCTTCGCTGGTCACGACGGCATCTTCTTCGACTTTGGCGACACGTGTCGACACGTGCACCTCAACACCGATACGTTCGAGCTCGCGTTTGACCGAAACGCCGATCCGTTCAGGCAATCGAGGCAGCAGTCCTGGTGCGGCTTCGATAATGCTGACACTCAAGCGTTCTTTCGAAAAATGCTCAAATCCATACTCGCGCAACCGCTGCACGACGTTGTGCATGTCTGCGGCGAGCTCAACGCCGGTCGCGCCACCGCCGACGATTGCAACCGACAGCTTGGCGTCGTTTGACGCCAGGTTGGTGCGTTGCAGCTGCGTTGTGAAATTCTTGTGGAACAATTCCGCTTGTTCGCGTGAGTCGAGTTGACGGCTGTGATCTTTGACACCCTCGATGCCGAAATCATTGCTCAGGCTGCCCACACAGACAGCGAGTTGTTCGAATTCGAAATCGCGTTCGGCCACCATCGGTACGCCGCTGTCATCGACCAGTGGCGCAAGCGACACGGTATTGTTTGTGGTATCGATTGCGGTGACGTGGCCAAGAATAAAGTTAAAGCGATGTTTACGCGCCAACATCAGATAGCTCGCTTCATCGTGGTAGCTGTTCATGGAACCGGTCGCCACTTCGTGGAACAAAGGCTTCCAGATATGCGTCGGATTCTTGTCGATCAGCATGACTTCCGTGTCTTTGTCGCGGCGTAGCTTGCGCCCGAGCTTGACGGCCAGTTCCAGACCACCGGCGCCCCCGCCAACGACAATAATTCTCTTTTTCATTCGATCGTATGTCCTGTTGTAAAGCCGTGTTTGCGTTGATTCGAGCTTCCGGTTCGATCTCTTACACTGTTGGTGCGAACGCCGATGCGAACGGTAAGGTTCGTATCACAGGTGACTATGGTGGCTCACCGCCGAGCACGCCTTTCTATCTTACCGCTCAGCTGCGTGGGGCACAGCGCTAATCATCAAAAAAGAGACTCATGTCGCTGTCTTGTATAGCTATAGCGGCAAGAACGTTACGCCAACAGGCAGCGACGGTAGACATCGAGATAGCGGTCCGCCATTTTGGCAGCGCTGTAATCCGTGACTCGCTGGCGATTCGCTGCGCAAAACCGTGCTTGTAACGCATCGTCCTCGAGCATTCGCGCAAGCGCTGCCTCCAATGCTTTGCTGTCATCTGCGGCTACCAGTAGGCCGTTCACATTGTCCTCGATCAAATCCGGAATGCCGCCGACTGCCGCGGCGACAATCGGTACCTCGGTTTGCATCGCATCGATCAACGTAGAGCCAAGCCCTTCATGGCGTGACGGGAATGCAAACACGTCGCAGGCAGCGAGATGGCTCGCGACGTCTTCAACGCGACCGGTAAACCAGACGTTATTAAGCCCGGTCGCCTTGCGTTTGAGCATCGCCTCATCTGCACCATCACCAACCAGCATGAACTGCCATTCCGGGCGGCGTGACGCGACATCAATGAGTAAGTCCTGACCTTTGTGCTGTGCGACAAGTGCGCCGACATGTCCGATGAGCGGGTGGCCATATTGATGCCGGAGCTGCTGAACAACAGTGGCATCGGGTGTCGCCGGCGTGAACGCGCTGGGAATGATTGCTGCGTCGGTATTGTCAGCCCGAACGTTGAGTTCCAGCGCAATCGCGTGCGACAAACCGACACGCGCTGCGGCGTGGCGATAGGCGAGTTGACCACGGCGTTGGGTCTTGTGCGGCTTCACTTCACGTCGTGTGATGACGTAGGGAATGTTGTGCAATAGCTTGGCAAGTAACGTTGCCTGAACGCAGCGGCCTTCATGCGCATGTGCAACATCGGCGCCGCGCAACGCGCGCTGTGCCGACCAGATACCTTTGACGGCAATGCGCTCCAACGAGGCGACATCCGCCAGGCGCACGATCAGGGGTTCGCCGGCTCGTGCGACGAGTCGCTGGCGCACACCGCGCGCATCGAGTTCGCGAATCAATAGCTCGGTTTGTCGCTCGCCGCCACGAAACCCGCGCGCAAGGTTCACATGCGCGATGCAGGCGTCGTTGAGTGTGGTGACGTCGCTCAAAGCCATGTGCCGATCAAGGTGTGCCAGCTACCATGGCCGGCAGTGTGACACTGATTGTGACGCCACTGGTAGTGCCGATCATTGTATCGAGCGCCGCGATACGACCTCTGTGTGCTTCGGCGATGAGTCTTGCGATATACAAGCCAAACCCCATATGCTGCGAATCGGTATCGTCACGCCGTTGAGTGACAAATGAGTCGAACAACCGCGCGCTATCACCTGCCGGGAGTGCCGGGCCCGTATTGCTGACGCGCAGCGTCACTAGATCGTCAGTCATATTCAGCGACAAGACAATGTCGCTGTCGTCCGGCGCAAATTGCGTGGCGTTTTCGACCAACTTATCGAGCATTTGCACGAGCAACTCGGCGTTGCCTTCAATGCTGACGTTATCGACAATATCGGTTGTAAACCCATGTCGTGCGAATGTTTGCCGATAAGCATCGGCGAGTTGTGCCAGGAGTCCTGACAGGTCGAGTTGCTCGAAACGGGCGTCCCGCGCGGCCTGTTCTGCGCGGTTTGCTGTACTCATCGCATTGAGTATTGCGCGCAGTCGCGCGACACCGTCGCTAGCGCGTTCGGCTAGCGCGCGCTGTGCATCCGACAGCGCGCTATGCCCCAAGTTGTCTAGCGACGACTGCACTACTGCGATCGGAGTTCGTAGTTCGTGAGACAACGTATCCGCCAGCGACTTAAGCCACTGTTGTTGTTCTCGAACGCGACCGAGCAGTGTCTCGAAACCGCGAGTGACGTCACCGATTTCGTCGACCGCGGCATTGCCTGGCAGCCGCGTGCTGATATCACCGCGCGCCGACACGGCAGTTGCGGCGGCGCGTGCGAGTCGCCTGACGCGCGCAGACAGCCAGCTTGCGTATGCAAGCAACAGGCCGACAACGAGTACGGTAACGATAAGAATGATGTTGGTGAGTCGGACGAGTGAGGGGTTGGCCAGCGTCAGTATCGCGCTGGTGTTTTGGCGTAGCACAAGTGTAGTGTCCGCCAGTGCGCCCGTGAGGGGTGTCTGTGCGATCGTGACAGTGTCGTTGGTGTTTGCCACGCTGCGTACGCGTGCGGCAGAGGCCTGCGACAATTTCTCGTCCGGCAGGATTCGCCAGGCGTCAGACAGGATCGGCAAATTGCGTTCGTTATTGCCGAGCAATCTGCGGTAGAGCGTTGCGGTGAAGGATGTGCCTGCGGTACGTTCATCGAGCGTTGCGCGGTCGCCGATCACCGGGGTCAGGCGCCAGCCGTCAGACGCAAGCAGATAGGCATCAACACCGGCCGGACGATGCGCGCGCAGGCTTTCCGTGAGCGTCCGGCTCACGCGCCTTACCGGCCCGGGCAGGCTGCCGGAGTATGTAGCACGATTGATGTCGTTCGCGCTCACCGACAGCCCTAATCGGCGCGCGCAGTCTGTGCCGGGAATTCGAATCTCTAGCTGCCCCCCACGTGCATCGGGTTGCCATGATGCGCGCACCGGCGCATCAACGTTGCGACTCGTCAATGCGAATGTGCCGCGGTCATTGGGCAGAAACGACATCACGTTGAAGTCACCATTGGCATCAACACAGGCGAGTCCAATGCGTGTGCCAGCAGGGTCGGCAAGCGTGAGTCTTGCATGCAACCACAGCGTGCCGTTGTAATCGCCCAGCCAGAAAGCGGGTGATTGCGTCGTCGCTGGGCGTGCCGTGTCGTCAAGCCCCCAGTCTTCGCGGTAGCCATCAAGCGTTGGCGTTCGCGTTAGTGGCAGTGCGAAAACAGAGTCGGGATAAGACGTGGCAGCCAACGGTGACTCCGCGTCGTCCAACCCGATCAACGGTGCTGTGCTGCGTGCCAAATCAGAAAGAAATTGCCCTTGTGCCTGACGCAAGGCGTTTTCTGTTTCACGGATATAGAAAACGCTGGCAATTGGCAGTAACAACGTGAGAACGCCGATCAGCAGCAACTGTCGCCTGAGTCCGAATGTCATGGCTGAAGTGCCGTTACTCAGTGGCCGGGACGCCAGCGATAACCCATTCCATAGACCGTCTCAATCGCATCAAATGCATCATCGAGTTCGGCGAATTTTCGACGGATGCGTTTTACGTGTGAAGTGACTGTGTTGTCGTCCAGCACGGTGTTTGCTGCGTCCATTAACTGTTGACGGGACTTTACATGGCCGGGGTGTCGTGCGAGCGCATGGACCAACCAATACTCCGTCAGGGTTAGTGTGACTGCCGAGCCTTGCCAGGTGACAGAGAAACTGTGTTCATCGATCGTCAGCTGGCCGCGCTGCATTCGCTCACTATGCGTCGCCGGTGCCTGCAGTGCTTGTTGACGCCGGAACAGCGCGGCGACGCGCGCGAGCAGATGATTCAGGCCAATGTCTTTGGTGAGGTAATCATCTGCGCCAAGTCGCAAACCGGAGACTGCGTCAAACTCGCTGTCACGTGCGGTGAGAAAAATAATCGGCAAGGTTGCGGAGCGCTGACGCAACGCACGGCACAGCTCGAATCCGCCTTCGACATCAGTGCCGAGGTTGACATCGATAACGACGAGATCAGGTAACGTCTCTTCGAACGCCGTTAGTGCCGATTGACGTTCTGCAAACAACGCGACCGAATACCCCTCGCGAGTGAACGCTTCACGATAATTCGCACCTAACGCAATGTCGTCCTCGACGATTGCGACCTGGCGGCGTGAATCGGTGGTGAATTCAGTCATTGCCACAATTCGCCATTATTGAGCTTCGGTTGATCATCTTCTCTCCATTGCTGTGCCACCTGCCGAGCGCTCAATAGCGACATCGAGATGTGGAGCAGTAACGATGCAGCAGTTCAAAAACGAGCGCAAGCCGTGCAGCCGATGGTCAACAGGAAAGCGCTATGATCGTAAGACGCGATTTGCACAGGCTTTGCTGCGAGCAAAGTTAGTCGTCGTTAGCGTGCTAGGTATCGCGCTATTGCCGGTTGTCGACGCCACCGCGTGCCCGACCATTGCGAGCCCAAGCAGTGTTGGCGCGTTGCGCGTTTGCGCCGCCGCACCGCCAGGGTTGTCTACAACATCGCCAGCAACGCCAGTATCCGGTGTGGCCCAGCCATTATCGACCGCTGACCGCATTGCGCGCGGCACCGTGATCCTGCTGGCGCTGTCCAGTCTTGTGATCAGCCGGTGCCGGTCTGTCACCAAGGCTCGGTGGTCGTCATGATGCATCGCACTGTCACATTAAACCGGGTGGGCAGCGTTGCGATGGGTGCGGTGCTGGCTGTTGGTTTGATTCCGATGACACCGCCACATTCGCCAACAGCCAGCGCGTTGTTCGCTCGACATCTTGTGTTGCGCGCATGGCAACGAGGCGAGTATGCCGTTTTGCCACACTGGCCTGATACTGAAGCGTATCCAGTTGCACGGCTGACTAGCGATGCGCTTGACGATGAGGTGTTTATCGTCACGGGCCACGATCAGGGCAACACAACGTTTGGCCTCAATCATCTGGCGGCCAGCGTGTTGCCTGGTGACACGGGCAATAGCGTGATCGCTGCCAGCTGCGACACGCAAGCGCGGTTTTTGGCCGATACGGGATTGGGCGATCGATTTGTCATCGACCGTAAGGACGGTGCACGCGCGGTATTTGAGGTCGTGGCCCTAGATGTCGTGGACGCGCGTCGAGCTCAGATCACATTGGACAGCACGTCACCAGCTTTGACGCTGATCACGTGCTATCCGTTTGATGCGACCCGCGCAGACGTTAGTCTGCGATATGTGGTGAGTGCGCGGGCGCTGAGCGTGGATATCCCCGCGCGTGTCAGTGCTGCCGCCTATTAATCCTTGTTCGCCAGGCCCAATTTGAACGGGCCGCCTTTTTCGAGGCCGCGCTGATACGCCGGTCGATCGTGACAGCGTTGCAGTAGCGCTTTGAGTCGTGGGTAGCTTTCCAAGCGTCCGGTTGCGCCGAGCCCTTCGATCGCAAAACTCATCTGAATATCGGCGCCCGTCAGTGTGTCACCCGTAAACCAGTCGCGTCCATCGAGCCCTGCTTCGAGAAAATCCAGGTTACGCTTGAGGTTCGGCAACAGATAGGATTCGCGCACTTTACCGGTGATGCCCTTGGCAATCGGTTTGACGAAGAACGGCACTTTGGCTGCGTCGATACGGCTGAGCAAAAGCGATACGATCAGGTAGGGCATCAACGTACCTTCTGCGTAGTGCATAAAGTAGGTGTAGTCGCGCTGCGTTGCGCTGTCTTTTGCTTTGAGCGCGCCATCGCCGTGGTTGTCGACGAGGTATTCAATGATGGCACCGGACTCTGCAATCGTTGTATCGCCCTCGGTAATGACTGGCGATTTACCTAAGGGATGTACGTCGATCAACGATTGTGGCGCCAGGCTTGTTACGGGATCGCGCTTGTAGAGTTTGATCTCGTAGTCGACGCCGAGTTCTTCAAGCAGCCAAAGAATACGCTGGGATCGAGAGTTTTCCAGATGGTGCAAAGTAATCATGGTGTGTCCGTATTGGTGTGGTTGGTTGCCGCATTATAGGCCGCATTGCACGCCGTCGTGTGCTGTTGTCCAGTTTCTTCGCGTATCCGTCGCTGCGCATTGGCATGGTCCTGGGCTGCGGCCGCACACCACCATCGCGGCGCTGTGCTCATCGATGTCGTTCAGGGTTATCCGTACGGAACCGCTCAGGCGAGCGTCGAAGACTCGGCGTTAAGCACGGGCTATCAGGCCTCGGATACGAACCGAAAAGTGATCGACAAGTTGCGCTCAGGCGCGACGCAAGCACTCACTGTTGAAGTACTCGATATGTTTCGGGATTTGCGAGTGCAGCTGGCAGAGCTTGATCGCAAGTGATCACGAATCAGTAATGTCAGGCTGGCTCTCAGTGCTTACGTTATCGCGCCTGTTGGCTTTGAAGAGATAGACGCCACCTGCAAGGTAGAGCAACGAGACGATTGCAGCGACACCACCGAAACTGTCGGCTGCATGCGCTGACACAGAAGGGTCAACGGTCAGCACTATGAACAGAGCCAGCCTGATGATGGCGTAGACGCACAGCAGCACACCCCAGATGCGCAGCGCGAGACGAAGTCTGTGTGGCATGAATCGACGTAAGCCGTAGTAGAGCAGCGCGAGAATGGCGGCAACGGCGATCGGCAGATAGGCACCGATGACGGCGTACTTGATCCCGCGCACAGCAAACGCCAGCAGGCTGAGCTCTGTTACGGCGAGAATCATCTTGGCAGGCAGTGCGCGCGTGGTCATGGTGTGGTTGCCAGTCGCGCCATTGCAGTGGCGACCATCTCCGTGGCCATCGCCAGATAGTCAAAGTGTACGAATTCGATGCGGTCTGTGGGTTTGTGATAGTGAGGGGATGCATCGCCGCCAGCCCAGTCTTCCGAGATACACACGGCGTCGAAGCCGAGCTCGCGAAACGAGATGTGGTCACTCGAGTTAAATACGAGTGGGTTGATTGTCAGCCCCGAGTGGTCGGCGCTGTCGCGATACAACGCCTCCAGTTCGCTCGTCGGTAGCTCCAGTTCCACCACCTGGTCGCCGTTGCCATCCCAGCCGATAAGATCTGCATTGTGCATGGAGTGCACCGCGACACCATCGCGCAGCATTTTTTGAGCGAACGCTTTGCTACCCGGTGCGCCATCTTCCTCTTGATCAAAAAACACAAAAACGAAGTGATGTTGTCTTGATTCGAGAGCGCTTAATGTCTTGATGACTTCCAGTACTATGGCGATACCGGTCGCATTATCGTTCGCGCCAGGGCTGTCGCGGACAGTATCGTAGTGTGCGCCAAGGATGATATGGCTTTGCGAATCTGTCGTAGCGGGTAGCGTTGCGTGGATGTTGACCCCTTGCACAGGTGGCGCGATCAGATCGAGCAACGGATGCGAATTGGGCACACGGTAGCCGTGGCGTTCAGCATCAAGACCCAGCGCGGCGAGCTCGCTAGCGAGTGTATCGGCCGCTGCTGCACGTTCACGTCGTGTGCTTCGAGGCATCGGCTCATTGTCTTTGATCGTGAACCGCAGGATGAAATCGCGCTGGCGCTTGATGCGTGCCGTGTGGTCAATGCTCGCGTTGACGGATTGCGCAGTATCCGCATCGGTTGCATAGACGGGCGTCGTGGCATGCGTGGCATTGGTCAACAGCGCGGCTATCGTGACAAGCGCACATATCGCGGGTTTTCTCGCAGTGCGACTGAATTGAATACTGGGCATATCGAAGCTTTGTGAGGTAGCGAGGCTCAAACCATACCGAATTTTTGCAGCGCGACCAGCATCATCGCAGCGGCGAGCACGACAAACAGAACAGCGATCGCGAGTTCCATGGTGCGTTGCGATATCTTGCCCTGTAGTCGCGGGCCGATTTGCCCGCCAATGAGGACCCCAGGAATGGAATACATGACGAGGTTCCACGGCACCGCATTCATGCCACCCGCAGCAACGACCTGACCGATCAACGTAAACGACGCGCACGCGACGGTAATGATGACGATGGTCACTGACGCGGCGACGGCAATCTCGACTGGAACGCCTCGCTTGGTGAGCTGTGGCACGATTACTTCGCCAATACCCACCGACAACATACCGGTCAGGAATGACCCTAGTGCAGTAAAGACACGATCGCTCAATGACGGTGGCGGTAATGTGTAGCGATACTCGCGACCACCAGAGTCAGTGAGCATCCGTGACTGACCGACGCGCGACGCGGTGGCCGCATGTGGCGTGTGATCTACCGCAACATGAATGCCGGCAATGATGAGTACCAGCACTGCATAACCTGCGATCAACCAACCTTCCGGGACGTAGTGGGCCAAGAACGCGCCGAGGATCGCAACAGGGACCGCGATGCGGGCGTAGCGTTTAACGATGGCGTAGTCGATCAGCTTACGTTTGCGATAGCCGATGAACCCGGATGTGAAGCCGAACGTTTCAGTGAGCAGCGCTGTGCCAATCGCGGCAACAGTGCTTTGCAGCGGGTACTCAGGTCCGAGCAATGGGAATATGAGGATGAAGATCGGTGTAAACAATGCGGCGCCACCGATGCCGCTGAGCATGGCTGAGGTTGCGACACAGATTCCCACGGGGAACATGAACCAATAGAGCGTCAAATCCATCGCGCGATTATGCGTATTTCATCTAGGGACACAAGCGCTTGCATGATTCGCCACTATTCGTCACCTGATAGACACCCTTGCGATGTCTGTGACCGGTTAGAATCAAGAACAGATATCTTGTCGACATTCCGGAGATCGGTCATGAGCGCGTTGCGATCTGTATTTGGTGTAGTCCGTTGGGAACGACCTGGTTGGCTCGGTCAGCACGCGGCGCGACGGCTGGGGATATTCGTCGGCGCTGTCGTGTTTATCGCTGTTGCCGGCGTTGCGGTCTCGCGCTACCTAGACAGTCTGCCGAAGCCGGCAATGATCGTTGCGAGTCTGACGGCACCGGGCGTGACGCCTGTCGTCAATGACGCGCAGGAACCCGCGCCGTTAGTCATTGATTTCACTGTTAACGCCGATCCGCGCAGCGACACTGATGTCGTCACGTCGGTGGCCGCGATTGAGTCCGTTGGCAAGCGCGTTACTGATGGCGTGCGCATTCAACCTGCTATCGCGGGTCAATGGCGTTGGGTTAGCGAGAATCAACTCATTTTTGATCCTGAAGCCGATTGGCCAGCGGGGCAGAAGTATACGGTCAGTTTCGAGGCTTCCCTGTTTTCACCCAACCTTGCGTTGGGTAGTAAGCGTGAGTCGTTTGAGACGCCCGCGTTCGCCGCGGCAGTGAGCGAGCTTTCGTTCTACCAGGACCCAGTGGCGTCGGCGGAACGCAAAGTGGTTGCGACACTGACATTTTCGCATCCGGTCGATCCCGAGAGTTTGCAGAACAACCTGTCGTACTTGATGCGTGCGTCAGATGCCACCGTCACGGCGCCCAAAACGCAGATTGATTACGAGTTAACATTCGATACGTTGAAACGTGTCGCGTATGTGCATTCAGCACCGATCGAGATTCCGGCGGCCGAAACGTATGTCACGTTACAGTTGGATCGAGCGTTGGCACCGCAGCAAGGATCATCCGGACTTGCGGATAAAATCAGCGAGAACGTGCTCATCCCGACGGTTGACAGTTATTTCAGGGTCGCCGACGCGCGCGCGGTATTGGTACGTGATGAGGATGACAATCCCCGTCAGGCGATCACGCTCGAGTTTACAGATCGTGTTGCCGTTGATGCCTTGCAGCGTCGCATTCAGGCCTATGTGTTGCCCGTAAACGTGACGATTGATGGCCGAAGGGTCACACGCAAACGCTGGTCTTCACCGCGCGAGGTAACGCCTGAGGTGTTGGCGCAAGCCGAGCAAGTCACACTCGTGATGAACGCCGCGCAAGGCGGCAGCGCAATGGTGCACAGTGCACCAATGGATGTTGGCGAAAGCCGCTCCGTGTATCTCCGCGTTGAAAGCGGCTTGACCTCGGACGGCGAGTTCGCGCTCAGCGTGCCTGCCGAACACGTGTTGCGTGTGCCGAGCTACCCCAAAGAGACTCGAATTGCACAGACCGGCGCCGTGCTGCCGCTCACGAGCTCCAAGAAACTCACGTTGTTGTCTCGTGGTGTGCGCACGCTGAAGGTCGACGTCGGACGGTTGATTGATGGTCAGATTAATCACTTGGCCAGTCAGACTTACGGCGATATGTCTAACCCGACGTTTTCCGGGTATCAGTTCTCTGAAGAGAACATTACAGATCGGCAAACCACCTACATCGACGTCAACGCAAAACATCCGTCGGAAGCCGTTTATGCAAGCGTTGATCTTGGTCGTTATGCGCAGGACGGCGGTCACTACTTCGTTACGGTGCAAGGCTGGGATCGAGACAAACAGCGTGTGATCGGTAGTCGCGACAAGCGTTTTGTACTTGTGACGGATCTTGGCATGTTGGTGAAGTCCAATAGCGACAGCACTCAGGATGTATTCGTCCACTCAATTCGCTCTGGCGCGCCAGTCGCAGGTGCCAGCGTGGAATTGCTGGGCAAGAATGGCATCCCCGTTGTATCGCGTACCACGACCGCTGACGGACACGTACGACTCCCAAGCGTTGCGGACTATCGACGTGAGAAATCGCCGACCGTCTTCGTCGTACGCAATGGCAGCGATGCCGTATTCATGCCGTATTCGCGCAACGACCGTCGGTTGCAGTACTCGCGGTTCAATGTTGGCGGTGAGTACGTCCAACAGCGCGATGAGGCTGGCACACTCAGTGCTCAGCTGTTCTCGGATCGCGGTTTGTATCGTCCCGGCGATACCGCGCGTTTCGGCGGTATCGTGAAACGTAGCGATTGGCAACCTGTCGGTGGGTTACCGCTCGAACTTGAAATCACTGATACACGTGGGCAGCGCGTCCTCCAACAACTGTTTAGCCTGCCGGCTGACGGTTTTTTTGAAAACGCGCTGAGCACTGAGGCGACATCGTCCACGGGTAGCTACTCGGCGACGCTGTTTCTGATTAACGCCAACGGCTCTCGACGAGCGTTGGGTAGTACGTCGTTTCAAGTCGAGGAGTTCCAACCCGATCGACTGCGTATTAGCGCACAGATTGCCGAGAGTCCTGCTGCGGGATGGTTGAAGCCACAGGATCTTGCGTGCGAGGTTTCGTTGCAGAATCTGTTCGGGACGCCAGCGCAATCGCGTCGTGTCAACGGCAACGTCACCCTGCAGCCAAGCACGATGCGCTTTGCCGCATACCCAGGGTTTGTTTTCGATGATCCGCTGCGTGATGGCAGCACCAATATGGTGTCGCAACAGATTGCGCTCGCAGCGACAACGACAGATGAAAACGGCATTGCCCGATTGCCGCTTGATCTGTCGCAGTATGACAAAGGTGCCTATCGGTTGAGCGTTGCGACCGAAGGATTTGAAGAAGGCGGTGGGCGTAGCGTCAAAGCGATCGCGAGCGCGATGATGTCGCCATTGGATTACATGGTCGGCTATAAGCTCGACGGCGATGTCTCGTTCATCGGCAAAGAGGCCGAACGCTCGGTACGTTTTGTGGCTGTCGACAGCAACGCGCAGAGCATCGCACTAGATGCGTTGCGCGTCTCGATTGTAGAACAGTCTTTTGTGTCGACACTGGTCAAGCGTGCGAACGGGACATTTGCTTATCAATCGGTGTTGAAAGAAACGACTCGCAGCGAGCGCGCATTCTCGTTAGGCGCAGAGGGGCAGCAATTCACGTTACCCACGGAAACCCCGGGCGATTTCGTTGTGCGTCTTACCGGCGAAGACGGTCTTGTTTACAGTAACGTGGCGTACAGCGTTGCGGGTGCACGCAATCTTGCCGGCAACCTTGAGCGTGATGCTGAGCTTTCCCTCAAGCTTGATGGTTCGAGTTTTAACGCGGGCGATGTCATCGAGCTGCAAATGACGGCGCCATACACGGGCACCGGGTTGATTACCATTGAGCGCGATCGCGTGTATGCCTACCAGTGGTTTACAGCCGACGAGAACACCAGCGTGCAGCGGATTCGTATTCCCGAGACGTTGGAGGGTAATGCGTACGTCAATGTCGCGTTCATACGTGACATTGACTCGCCGGAGTTATTCGTAAGCCCATTGAGCTACGCGGTACAGCCGTTCTCAATTAATCGTGCCGCGCGCACTGTCGAGATTGAGCTAGACGTTGTCGACAAGGTGATGCCGGGAACACCGTTGAATGTATCTTACAGCGCTTCCGAACCTGCGCGGGTTGTGATCTACGCAGTCGATGTGGGCATTTTGCAGGTTGCGAATTACGCGCTGCCCGACCCACTGTCGTTTTTCCTGCGCAAGAAAGCGTTGCAGGTCGATACGTTCCAGATCGCGGATCTGCTGTTGCCGGATTTTGATGCGTACCGTCGGGCGGCAGCGCCTGGCGGTGGAGATGCTGCAGATCTTGTCGGGCGCAATCTCAATCCGTTCCGGCGCAAGAGCGAAGCACCCGTCGCGTTCTGGTCGGGCATTATCGATGCCGGGCCACAACAGCGCACAGTAACGTTTGATATTCCGGACTACTTCAGTGGGGAGTTACGCGTCATGGCCGTCGCGGTTGCCGATGGTGCACTCGGCAATGCGTCGACGCGATTAGTCGCGCGCGGACCGTTTGTCATCACCCCGAATGTGTTAACAGCAGTCGCACCTGGCGATGAGTTTGATGTCACGGTTGGCGTTGCCAACAGCATGGAGGGAGAGACGCCAACCGATGCGTTGACGCTCACGGCGAGTAGTTCCGATCACGTACAGATTGTCGGCGATACGACGCAACAGTTGACGATTGCGCCGGGCGCGGAGGGTCGCGCTACGTTCCGTGCCCGGGCACTCACGTTGCCCGGTAACGCCAGTCTGGATTTCGTCGTAGAAGGTGGTTCGGTATCGATGCGCCGCAGCGCGACGTTCAGCGTGCGTCCGTCAGTGCCCTATGTGACAACGTCGCTCACCGGCACGAGCTCGGCTGATCCTGTCTCGCTGGCATTTGATCGTTCGATGTTTGACCAGCTGTCAGCGCAGCGTGTGGCTGCATCGGCGAGTCCGCTAGTGCTGACCGACGGTTTGTTTGACTACCTGGCGACATTCCCACATGCGTGCGCCGAGCAAATTGTCAGTAAGGTGTTCCCGCAAATCGGTTTCCTCGACAGAGGGGACGCCGCCGTCGATGCAGCGTCGATCCGTCGCGTGTTTGATCGAACGATCGCGACGTTGCGGCGTCGGCAAACGTCACAGGGCGGTTTTCGGTTTTGGGTATCGTCGCCAGAGCCTGCGGCGTTTGCGTCAGTCTACATCACGCACTTTCTGACCGATGCAAAATCGCTAGGTTTGTCGGTGCCGCGCGATATGCTGGCAAGCGCAGTTGACTATCTGCGAGTGGTAGCCGCGCGCGAGGTGACGAATCTCGCCGACGCTCGGTTGCGTGCTTACGCGATCTACGTGCTGACACGTAACGCTATTGTGACTACCGGTTATCTCACCAATCTGCATGAATATCTGGACGGGCAAACCAATGAGGCATGGGACGAAGACCTCACGTCGACGTATATGGCTGCAAGCTATCAGCTCTTGAAGCAATCGGGGTTAGGTGCACGATTGGTCGACAAGTATGTCATGTCCGCCGGTGATGAAATGACCAGTGATTTCGACACCCGATTGGGTAGGGACGCTCAACACGTTTATTTGTTGGCCCGGCATTTCCCCGACGCGTTGAGCGGTATCACGAGCGAGAATCTTCGCAGTCTCGCCGAACCGATCATGCAAAATCGCTTTAACACGTTATCGGCCGCCTACACTGTCATGGCACTTGGCGAATACACGCGTGCATCAACAACCGCAGAGGGCGAAACCGTGCTGCGTGTGCTTGCCGAAATCAACGGCGTACCAACAGCGCTGAACGATGCAGCGCCGTTTGCTCGAGCATCCGTCGCGAATGGCACAACGGACATTCAAGTGGCTGGCGCTCAAGGACGCGATGTCTACTATGTGCTCACGCAAAGCGGATTCGACCGTGAGCTACCGGCAGCTGCGAATGCGAGCGGCATTGAATTATTCCGTGAGTATCTTGATGCTAGCGGTGCGCCGGTAACCACCGCCATGATTGGAGATGAACTCACTGTGCGTCTGCGCGTGCGCTCGACAGGTCAGCCGCGTAGCAACGTTGCCGTTATCGATATGCTGCCCGGTGGATTCGAAGTCATGACGGAATCGTTGCGCGGGACCTACGGCGGTTGGTCGCCGGACTACAAAGATATCCGCGAAGACCGCGTGGTGTTCTACGGCAGTTTCTCTGACCGAATCACTGAGTTTAGCTACAAGGTGAAGCTCACCAGTTCCGGTGATTTCGTGATTCCGGCAGCTTATGCAGGCTCGATGTACGACCTGAGTATTCAGGCCAATACGCTGCCGGGTCGTTTCGAGGTGCGCAGCGTACGATGACCTGGCGACGAGTCATCTTTGGCAGTGTCGCAGCACCTTGTCTGGTGCTCGTATTGCTCGTATTGCTCGTGGTGTTCTGTGCCAAACCTGATTTGTACGGCGCAACGACGTTCTCGACAGCAGTCACTGATCGCAACGGCGTGCTGTTGCGGATTGAGCTGGCAGATGACGATCGTTACAGACTCAAAACGGCGCTGGCGGAAATTGCGCCGACGGCTGTCGCGGCAACACTGTTGTACGAAGACCGATGGTTCGAATCGCATGTCGGATTTAATATTGGCGCATTGCTAAGGGCAGCGTGGACGACGTACGTGCAACGCGATCGCGCGGTGGGCGGATCAACAATCACAATGCAGCTGGCTCGGCTGCGATTTGGGTTGGACACACGCTCGGTGCGTGGGAAGCTGGTTCAGATCGCGCGTGCTGTGCAGCTTGAGCGACACTATACGAAGGATGCGATTCTAGAGGCGTATCTGAACCTTGCGCCTTACGGCGGCAATATCGAGGGTATCGGTACCGCATCACTGATCTATTTCGATAAGCCGGCATCACAGGTGAGCCTGCCCGAAGCACTCGCCCTTGCAGTGGTGCCACAAAATCCCGTTAAACGCGCGCCGGCGACGCCAAACGGTATGGCGCAGACGCTCAGTGCGCGTGCCAGGCTCGCGTCGTTGTGGGCTGACGAATACGGTTTGACCGAAACCCAAGCAGCTCAGGCGTCTTTGCCATTGGTGGCCAGAGCAACATCCAGATTGCCGTATCGAGCGCCACATTTTTCACGACATCTGGGGTCTTACGCACGAGCAGATCGCAGTGTCGTGCGCACATCACTCGACGTGGGTATTCAGACGACACTCGAGCAGCGGCTGCAGCGCTACGTCGAACGTAAGCGCAACGTCGGCATTCGTAACGCCAGTGCTATGTTGGTGGATTTCAGATCAATGCAGGTCGTTGCATCTGTTGGTTCGGCGGCATTCTTCGATACCGCTATTGCCGGACAAGTCGACGGTACCAGAGCAAAACGCTCTCCAGGCTC
>JBCBZK010000187.1:0-5034 GCA_039815365.1 Pseudomonadota bacterium
TGTTGTTTGAGGTGTTGCAGCCGTTGGGCGAACAAGGTGCCGAGATCGGCAGTCAGATCATGTCGATGGTCAACAACGTCAGCGGCAGCGTACTGGGTGGCGTTAGCCTAACGCTGTTTCTCTACACGGCTGTCTCAATGGTGCAAAAAGTAGAAACCAGTTTTAACTACGTCTGGCATGTGCATCAACCGCGCAGCCTTAGCCGGCGTATCCTCGATTACGCAACGGTACTACTGATCGGCCCGCTGATGATGGCGCTATCGCTCGCATCGATCGCATCGCTGCGCAACAACGCGATTATCCAATCGCTAAACCAGTATAGTTGGATGAGTGCGCTGTGGATTCAGATTGGTAATGCGCTACCGTTTATTTTAGTGACACTGCTGTTCAGCGCTCTGTATAAATGGATGCCAAACACGCGCGTGAAGTTCTCCGCAGCGCTCGTCGGCGGCATTACCGCTGGCTGCCTTTGGGCTATAACCGGTGCGTACTTTGCCGACTTCGTTGTTTATTCGTCCCGCACGCTCGTCATCTACGCGAGTTTTGCGATAGCGGTCACAACGTTGCTCTGGTTATATGCCAATTGGTTGATCTTGCTGCTCGGCGCACGACTGGCGTTCTACTTTCAAAACCGCGCTTACCTGCGCATTGGTCGGCATGATCCGGCGTTGTCCAGCGCCACCCGCGAGCGGCTGGCGTTAGAGATCATGAAGCGTATTGGAACGCGCTATGTCCACCAAAGCGGCGGCATGACGATCAGCGAGATTGCCGACGCACTGCGTTTGCCGAGCATCGTCGTTGAAGATGTCGCCAACCAACTAGAAGTCGCCGATCTGATTGTTAATGCCGAGAACGACACGCTGCTGCCAGCGAGTGACATTCATGCAATGCCGTTGACAGATATCTTGAGTGCAGTGCGCGAGCGCGGTGATACTGGTCTTGCGCGCGAACCCAAATGGTCGGATGAAATTGTGACGCTGCACGGTGAGTTAAATCGCACGCTCGCAGCAAGCGTTGGCGATGTCACGCTATTTGAATTCGTCAGTCGAGCTGAAAACGCCACTGACGCGCCTGACGGCAGCGCTTAAGACCCGGCAATCGTCATCTGTTCGATGAGCATGCTGCCTGCTTGGATACTGCTTTGTGCATCGGCGTCGTCTGCAACGCCCACGATATTGGCGAGCATGTCTTTCAGGTTCGCCGCAACCGTGATTTCGCTGACTGGATAGGCGATCTCGCCACCGCTGACCCAGAAACCCGCCGCGCCGCGGCTGTAATCGCCGGTCACCGCATTCACGCCTTGGCCCATCATTTCGGTCACAAACAAACCCTCATCCATCTCGCGCAGCAAGTGGGCAAGATCACCATCGCCGCGGCTGACGATGGCGTTATGCACACCGCCGGAATTAGCGGTTGTCTGCAAACCCAAGCGTCGCGCCGAGTAACTGGACAACACGTATCCTTGCAGCACGCCGTCGGTCACGATGTCCCGATCTGCCGTTGCAACGCCTTCGGCATCGAACGCGGTGCTACCCGGTCCCTCGGCCAAATGCGGGCGCTCATGAATCGACAACGCCGGCGCAAGAACACGTTGACCTGCCGCGTCCAACAAGTAACTGGCTTTGCGATACTGGGCACCACCGCTGATCGCCGACAACAGGTTCCCGATCAAACCCGCCGCAAGGTCGTATCGAAACACTACTGGCGACTGGCGGGTCGACAGTTTTCGCGGTGACAGGCGCGCCAATGCCCGACGCGACGCTTGTGCACCAACCTCAACACCCGGACGCAATGCGTTTGGATTGCGGGCCGAGGCGTAATCGTAGTCACGCTCCATTTGGTCACCGCTACCGGCAATCACCGCGCAACTGATGCTGTGTCGGGAACGCCGCTGACAACCCGTAAATCCGTGGGAGTTGGCATACACCGAATGACTGCGGTAGGTAGAAACGCTTGCACCCTCTGAATTGGAAATACGCGAATCGGCATCCAAGGCCGCTGCTTCGGTTTCCAGCGCGATGGCTTTGGCCGCTTCAACGTCAATCGCCCATTCATGATCGAGCGCGAGGTCCGGAAAGTCCGTCGCCATGAGCGATGCATCTGCAAGACCTGCGTACTCATCGGCACCCGTCTGGCTTGCGATGTAGAGCGCTTTATCGACGGCGGCAGCAATTGCTGCATCCGAGAAATCCGACGTGCTCGCAGAGCCTTTGCGCTGACCGCAATACACGGTCACACCAAAGCCACGGTCATCCTGCGACTCTATCGTCTCGACATCACGCATCCGCGCCGAAACAGACAAACCAGCGTCATGGGTGACGACGACCTCGGCTTGGCCAGCGCCGCCAGACGTTGCCCGGGCCAGCGCTGCGGAGGCCACTCTCTGGGCTGTTGTGTCGACCTCTTCGGGGATACAGATTGCTGCCATCGATCGTGCTCTCATGTCTGTTTGACTGAATGCGTGCAGTGTACACGCGCCTTGGCACGCGCGCGCAGTAGCCATGTTATTCTTGCGGCCCCAACGACTGCATCTTGCAATCCTCATGGCTGTCGAGCGACCTAGCAAATCTGCCCAGAAACGCGCTGCGATGGCAATCCGCGCGCTCGCCGACGAGTTAGTCGAGCTCAAGCCAGGGTTGCTCGCCAAAGTGATCGACAATGAAGACGTCGACCACGCCGTTCGCGAAGCGCAGGCGATCAATAGTTTCGGCGCGTTACGGCGCCAAAAACAGTACATCGCCCGGCTGCTGCGCGATGCGGATGTTGACCGCATACGCATGGCATTGCAGGCGTTGCAAGCTGATGACACACAAGACAAGAAGCGTTTTCGCGCAGCCGAACGCTTGCGCGATGCGATGCTCAAAGCCGACGCGTCAACGCGCTCTGAACTGCTGACTCAGGCTGGCCTGGAAACAACGGATGCATTGCGCGACGCATTGCAGCGCCACGCCACCAGCAACGATGCACGCGCACGCAAGAATGCATCACGCAGCGTTTTTCGCGTGCTCTACGAAGCGCTCGCGTTGACCCAATCTCAATCGCAATCGCGCGAAGACAACAAAGACAATCGCTAGGTACCTCTATGCAATCGCAATCTCACGTTGGCATCATTATGGGCTCGCAAAGCGACTGACCGACCATGGCGAAAACCAGCGAGACGCTGAACGCGCTCGGCATCACTCATGAAGTGAATATCGTCTCGGCGCATCGCACGCCCGACTTGCTGTTTGAGTACTGCGAAAATGCGCAATCGCGCGGCCTCAAAGTGATCATTGCCGGCGCGGGCGGTGCCGCACACTTGCCAGGCATGGCGGCCGCCAAAACTGCATTGCCTGTCTTCGGCGTTCCGATTCAATCGCGTATATTGCAAGGCGTTGATTCGTTGTTGTCTATCGTACAAATGCCCGCCGGTATTCCGGTCGGCACACTCGCGATCGGCGATGCTGGCGCCGTCAATGCCGCGCTATTGGCCGCCGCCGTGATTGGGTTACAAGACGCGACGGTCGCCCGGGCGCTACAACAATGGCGTTCGGATCAAACCCAACGTGTCCTCGCCGTCAGTGATCCACGTGAGACGCAATAGCCTATGAAAATTGGGATTATTGGTGGCGGTCAACTTGGGCGTATGTTGGCACTCGAAGGCATTCCACTCGGGATTGAATTCACGGTTTTAGACCCATCTGATGCACCTTGCGCTGCAGCTGTCGCTCGACACGTGAAAGCAGCTTTCGACGATACAGATGCGTTGCGCGCACTCGTCAACGACAACGACGCCGTCACGTTCGAGTTTGAAAACGTGCCCGCCGATGTGTTGCAGGCTATCGCACAATCGCACCTGCAACCTCCGGTACAGGCACTGCTGACAGCACAGGACCGTGCACGCGAGAAACGTTGCTTTGAAGACATCGGGCTACCGGTCGCGCCTTGGCGTGCTGTCGATAACCAACAGGACGTTGAGGATGCTGTTGCCGCGCTCGGCCTTCCCCTGATCGCAAAGACGCGCACGCTAGGTTACGACGGCAAGGGGCAACACAGACTTACGTCGGCGGAGGACGCACAAGGCTTGTTTGCCGCAATGGGGAACGTGCCGCTGCTGGTAGAGCGTCTCGTGCCGTTTGAGTTTGAGGTCTCGATCTCGGCACGCGCAGCGCCGCAGGCGAATTGGTCGTATATCCGATGACCCAGAACATACATCGCGACGGCATTTTGCACCGCAGCCAACGTGTCGAACTCAGCCGCGAACTCAAACGACAGGCGATCCATCATTTGAAAAAGCTGAGCGACACGTTGGGTTATGTTGGCACGCTCGCGCTAGAGTGCTTCGTCTGCGACAAGGTGCTACTCGGGAACGAATTTGCACCACGCGTTCACAATACGGGGCACTGGAGCTTGAACGGTGCACAATGTTCACAATTCGAGAACCACGTTCGCGCGATCGCTGGACTGCCGCTGGGCACTTCGCTCAACCCTCAACCTGCGGGGATGTTGAATCTGATCGGCCAGATGCCGGATACAGCCCAAATCGCCAGTCAGCCCGACACCTTTTTGCATGCTTACGACAAAGCGCCGCGCGCAGGCCGCAAGCTCGGGCACATCAATGTCGTCGGCAAAGATCAAAAATCCGTCAACCAGCAGCTCGATGCGCTGGAACGTGCGCTTGGTCTCACGTCTGAGGCGTAACCCGATCACAGTACCCTGCCTGACTTACGCTATAATACCCCGATGGCCTATAACGAATATTTCGAGCTCACGGAGCAGCCTTTCCGGCTGACCCCGGATCCAGACTTCGTGTACTGGAGCGATCAGCACCAGCGCGCCAAGTCGTACCTGGAATCCACGATCTGGCTCGCCGATGGCTTCGTGATCCTTACCGGTGAGGTAGGCTCAGGCAAGACCACCTTGCTGCAGTCGTTTCTCGCCGAGCTCGACGACGACGTCGATTATGCCGTGATCTCCCAGACACAGCTGTCGCCCGATGAGTTCCTGCAAGCCGTTTTGGTTGAGTTCGGTTTCAAGCCGTTCGGCAAAGGCAAA
>JBCBZK010000092.1:0-13708 GCA_039815365.1 Pseudomonadota bacterium
CCATACCGATGCATTTACGCTGTCTGGCGACGATCCGGAAGGGATATTCCCGGCCATTCTGGGGCATGAAGGTGCTGGCATTGTAGAGGCGGTCGGCGACGACGTGTCGAGTGTGTCAGTAGGTGATCACGTGATCCCGTTGTACACGCCGGAGTGCCGCGCGTGCAGTTTCTGCGAATCGGGCAAAACCAATCTGTGCCAGAAAATTCGCGTGACGCAAGGACAGGGCTTGATGCCGGATGGGTCGTCGCGGTTTTCTATCAATGGCGAGCCGATTGCGCACTACATGGGTACGTCGACGTTTTCCGAATACACCGTGGTTCCCGAGATCGCATTGGCGGTGATCAACAAAGCGGCGCCGTTGGATAAAGTCTGTTTGTTGGGTTGCGGGATTACGACCGGCATCGGTGCGGTTTTGAATACGGCCAAAGTCGAAGCTGGCGCTACTGTCGCCATCTTCGGTCTCGGCGGGATCGGTCTGAGTGCGGTGCAGGGCGCCGTGATGGCGAAAGCGAGCCGTATTATTGCGATTGACATCAACCCGGACAAATTCGAAATGGCAACGCAGTTAGGTGCGACAGATTGCGTTAACCCGCGAGATCACACCGGACCGATTCAACAGGTCATTGTTGATATGACTGATGGTGGTGTCGACTATTCTTTTGAGTGCATTGGCAATGTCGATTTGATGCGTGCTGCGCTTGAGTGTTGTCACAAGGGTTGGGGCGAATCAACGATCATCGGTGTTGCTGGTTCCGGTCAGGAGATTTCGACAAGACCGTTTCAACTGGTCACCGGTCGTGTCTGGCGCGGTACGGCTTTCGGTGGGGTCAAGGGTCGCACCGAATTGCCGGGATACGTAGAGCAATACATGGCGGGCGATATTGCGATTGATCCAATGGTCACCTACACCATGGGTTTGGACGATATCAATCGCGCTTTTGATCTTATGCACGACGGCAAATCTATCCGCTCGGTGATCAAATTTTGACATAATGCGACCGGTTTTGTGACGTATTGCCTGTGCTCAAAAGCAGGTGTTGACACAATTTGCCTGCTTGTGACACCTTGCGTCACATAAAGGCACACCGTGCGAAAGTACGGGTCGCAAAGCTACCGGTCTACGGGTTTTACCTATGACAGCGGAGTTGCCGGCAGCGGTTCCCGTTGCTCGTCATCGCCGTCTCTTTTCAAGTTTTGCTCCCTTGCTGCTGCGCTAAACGCGTGCGTCTTTCCGTTAAACGTTGTGGGGAGACAACAATGTCGGGTCAAGAGCAAGCGAAAACCAAGACGGCAGCAACATCCATACCTGAGTTTAACGGTGGCGTGGCTATTCCACGCAACGAGCTCGAGCTGCTCGCCATCATGCGATCACGTTCCAAATTCCCGACGCCGATTCGCCCGATGGGCGCGAACAGTGCGTCGACGCAGTGCACGACAGCCGTCGGCGGCACTGTGGTCGATATGGCAGGTCTGAATAGGATCAGTGATCTGACCGACCAAACGGTGACCTGCGAGGCCGGCGTCACGTTGCGCGAGCTTGCTGATTATCTTGCCGAGCACGGCATGGAGCTTGCCGGTGCGCTGGACCTTGTCAATCGCACCGTCGGTGGCGCAGTCGCGAGCGGTTGCTTTGGACCTTCCCATGATGGCAGTAGTGCCTTCATTGCCTCGCAGGCAATCGCGATGCGGGTGGTTACCCCGGAGGGCACGCGGCTGACGGTGAACGAATCGCGCGAAAATTTGATGAACGCGTTTCGTCTGAGTTTCGGTGCGCTTGGCATTATTTATCAAGTGACATTCCGCATTCGCCCACAGCAGAAGTTTGTACTCAAGCAACGCAAGATGGATGTCGCGACATTCGCAAAGGCGGTCGGCGTACTCGGCGGTCAGCCAATCGGCATCAAATTTTTCTATCTGCCGTTCAAGGATCGCGTGTATACCGAACTGCGGCGTGCACAGATCGATGAGAAGCCGGTGCGCAACCTGCCATGGAAACTCAAAGATATGGGGGAGACGTCCGTATTGCCCGCGATTTGCGGCAAGCTGGGGCGCATCGTGCCGATTGCTGGCTTGCGCTACAGCTTGGTCGACGGTTTGCACGACATCACTCAGTCGATGTTGACCAACACGCTGACAGAGGGCGGCAGCTACGCCGCCGAACACGTGTCACAAAACAGTGGCAAATTTAACGGTCCGCCGCTCGAATACACGACGTGGTGTTTTCCCGTTGATGAGATTGGCATGCTACTGACCGCCTATAGAGCGTTCGCTGCCGATTACTATCAAATGCACAAATTCCGCTGTGATATGCCGGTTGTCGGTTTCCGATTGCCGCAAGATCGCAGCGCGCTGTTGTCACCGTGTTTTGAGCAGCCAATGTTCGCGTTGCGGTTTGTCAGCAATCCACATGCGATGTGGGAAGACTACGTTATGGACCTCGGTGACTTTGCGCAACGCTGGGGTGGGGTGCCACTGCTAAACCAAAGTCGTTGCGCTGAGCCTGCCGCGACCAATATTGCGTATGGGTCGCGTTTGGAGTTTTTCCGCAAGATCCGCCGCCAGCTCGATCCGGATCAACGCATGCTCAACTCATTCCTGTCGCAGTATCTACGCTAGCAATCGACAAAACTGACGGGAACACCGACGACGTTAGCGGCAAGCCCGCCGCGCGCCGTCTCTTTGTATTTATCCAACATATCGCGACCGGTATCGCGCATCGTCTCGATCACTTTGTCTAGCGACACCATGTGTTCGCCATCGCCGCGCATTGCCAGTCGCGAGGCATTGATCGCCTTGATCGCGCCCATCGCATTGCGTTCGATGCACGGCACCTGAACCAAGCCCGCAATCGGGTCGCATGTCAGACCAAGGTTATGTTCCATCGCAATTTCAGCTGCGTTCTCACACTGTTGTGGCGTACCGCCTAGCACTTCGGTCAAGGCGCCGGCAGCCATCGAGCATGCAGAGCCCACTTCGCCCTGGCAGCCAACTTCGGCACCGCTGATTGATGCATTTTCCTTAAACAGAATGCCGATAGCGCCACAAGTCAGCAAAAAACGTCGCACGCCTTCGGCATTCGCGCCAGGGCAAAAGCGCTGGTAGTAATGCAGTACTGCGGGCACGATTCCGGCGGCCCCGTTGGTCGGCGCCGTAACCACCCGGCCACCTGCCGCGTTCTCTTCATTGACCGCCAGTGCGTACAGATTGACCCAATCCATGATCGTTAGCGGATCGGCCAGCGACGCCTCCGGTTTGTCGCGCAACTGCGCGAACATGTTATGCGCGCGCCGACGTACCTTGAGGCCCGGTAATACGCCTTCGGTGTCACAGCCGCGTTTGACGCAGGCTTGCATCGCGAGCCAGATCGCATCGAGTTTGGCGTCAATGACTGCGTCATCGTGCCACGCGCGCTCATTGGCCCGCATGACATCCGAGATGTGCATGTTGTTCGAGTGGCATAGCTCGATCAGCTCGCTGGCGCGCGTGAAGCGCATCGGCAAGTCGATATCTTCCGCGACCAATTGTCCGTGACTGGCTTGCGCTTCGTCGACGACGAAACCTCCGCCAACGGAATAGTACGCGCGCTCGATCAACACATTTTTGTCGGCATCCAGCGCTGTGAGTCGCATGGCGTTCGGGTGATAGGGCAGGCGTTTGCGGACACGAAATTTAAGGTCCTTCTTCGGCGCGAACGCGATGCGGTGTTGGCCTGCCAGGCACAAGGATTTCGATGCGTCGATTTCGGCGAGAATGTTCTCGACCGCATCGGGGTCGATGGTCTCGGGCAAGTGTCCGATGAGACCAAGCTGGACGGCTTTGTGTGTGCCATGTCCGCGACCGGTAGCACCCAGTGATCCGAACAATTGCACTTCGATGCGATGCGTGCGCTCAAGCGCAGATTCGGCGATCAGCGCTTCAACAAACTGCGCCGACGCCAGCATCGGACCAACCGTATGCGAGCTGGATGGCCCGATACCGATTTTGAACAAATGAAATACGCTAATTGTCATGATGGCCGCCCCCGTCCCGCAAGCGCATAGTGTACTGCGTCCGTTGGCTGGCGAGCAGACATTTAGCTGGAACTGACCAGCGGTCACCTCTGTCCGTTACACTGAGCTACGAACGACCGCGTCGGGCGCGACACTAAGGACCATCCATGGGCAGATTGAATCACAAGACAGCGTTAGTCACCGGTGCTGCGCGAGGCATTGGCGAGGCGATCGGTGCGGCGTTCGCGGCGGAGGGTGCCACGGTCGTCTTGACCGATATCGATGCCGTTGCCGGTCAACGCACGGCAGACCGTCTGGGCGTGCAGTTTCATATGCTGGATGTGCGCGAGGAGTCTGATTGGGAGCGTGTAATCAGCAGTATCGACACGCTCGACATTCTCGTTAACAACGCCGGAATTACCGGTTTTGAATCTGGTTGGGTCAATCACGATCCTGAGCATGCTCGCCTTGCTGACTGGCATGCTGTGCACCGCACGAACCTGGATGGGGTGTTCCTCGGCTGTAAGTATGCAATCCGATCGATGCGCGCGTCTGGCGAGGGGGCCATCATTAACGTCTCATCGCGCTCGGGTCTGGTCGGCATCCCGACAGCAAGCGCTTATGCATCGTCGAAAGCTGCGGTTAGAAACCACAGCAAAACGGTCGCGCTGTATTGCGCTGAGCAAGGGCTGAATATTCGTAGCAATTCCATTCATCCTGCGGCGATTCTGACGCCGATGTGGGAGCCGATGCTGGGCACCGGCCCAGGGCGTGAAGCTGCTATGGCGGCGTTAGTCAAAGATACGCCGATGAAACGTTTCGGAATGCCTGAAGAGGTTGCGGCAATCGCGGTCTTGCTTGCATCCGATGAGGCGGCTTACATGACGGGCGCCGAGTTGACGATTGATGGTGGATTGTTGGCTGGTGCTGCGGCGACGCCGGAGCAGGCGAGCGAATGATAGATCAATCGGCGTGACGCGTCGGTATGATTCACGCTAAGCAGGGCTACTTCAATTCGTTTATCCTTCCTGAATAACAACAGTTAAATTTTCTGGCGGGGACTCGATATGCGTTCAATGTGGCTTGCGGTCATGATCTGTGGTGTGTCCGGCACTGTAAACGTGCTGGCGGACGACGAATCGACATGGGATGTTGCGCAGCCTCCGGGTGAGTCACGCGACATTTCTATTGATGTCGATAACGGCTCCTGGATGAGTCTGGACGTGTCGCCCGACGGCAAAACCGTGGCATTCGATTTACTGGGCGATATCTACACGGTGCCGATTGCGGGCGGCGATGCTACATCGCTGACCAGTGGCATGGCATGGACCATACAGCCACGGTTTTCGCCTGACGGGCGCAAAATTGCTTTCACCAGCGACGCAGGCGGCGGCGATAACATTTGGATCATGGATGCTGATGGCAGCGATGCGCGTGCTTTGACCAGCGAGTCGTTCCGCTTATTGAACAACCCTTCGTGGTCACCGGACGGTAATTATATCGCGGCACGCAAACACTTTACGACGCAGCGCTCGTTAGGCACCGGCGAGATCTGGCTCTATCACGTTGATGGCGGCGCAGGTGTGCAGATCACCGAGCGCCCTAGCGATGTACATCAAAAAGAAATCGGCGAGCCAGTGTTTTCTGCGGACGGCAGTTCGATCTATTTCAGCCTTGATGCGACATCCGGTCCGTACTTTCAGTATGCACAAGACTCAAACGGCGAGATTTTCAGGATCAACAAAGTCAGCCTTGAGACCGGCGATGTTGAGCCTGTTGTTACCGGCGCGGGTGGGGCGGTGCGTCCGCAACCTTCGCCGGACGGCAAGTATCTGGCGTTTGTGCGGCGTGTGCGCGCCAAAAGTCAGCTCTTTGTCAAAGATCTGGAAAGCGGTGAGATTCGCAACCTGTATGCAGATCTTGATCAAGACCTGCAGGAAGTCTGGGCGGTTCACGGTGTCTATCCGAATTTTGACTGGATGCCGGATTCCGGCAGCATCGTCATCTGGGCAGGTGGCAAGATTCGCCGTATCGATGTTGCCGATGGTAGCGTTGCTACCATTGCGTTCCGCGTTCGCGATTCGCGCAAGATCGTAACGCCGCCGCGTCCGACGGTGGATGTCGCCCCCGAGCAATTCGATGCCAAGATGATCCGCTCGGCGACGATATCGCCGGATGGTTCGCGCGCTGTGTTTGAGTCTTCCGGGCGGCTATACACACAGCGATTGCCCGACGGTGAGCCTAAGCTGCTGACGCGCAATGACGACGCGCACTTTGAGTTTTTTCCGGCATGGTCACCCGACTCACGTTCGATCGTGTTCGTGCAATGGTCGGATACCGCGCTTGGCAGCATTGCCACCGTGCGCGCGAGCGGTGGCAAGGCAAGGGTGATCAGTGATCGGCCTGGCCACTTCCGCTACCCGACTTACTCGCCGGACGGCAAAACTATCGTCGTTGCAGCGACAAGCGGTGGTTACATCGCGGCACCGGAATGGTCTGAGCAAACAGGCATTCTGACACTGCCAAGTGCGGGTGGTGCGCTTACTCAAGTAACCGATTCAGGTCGCTTCCCACATTTTGGCGCCAGCAACGAGCGTGTGTTTTTCATTCGCCGCGGCGATGGCCAGCAGCAACTCGTCAGCAGCACGTTGGCGGGCAACGATATTCGTGTCCACGCTCAGGGTAAGTTCTTACGCAAGGCCTATGTATCACCGGACGAGCGCTTTGTGACATTCCGCGAGAACTACCACATTTATGTCTTGCCGATGCCGCCGGGCGGCTATCCGATTGATCTGTCCACCGCTGGCAGTGCGCTGCCACAAGCACGCGCGAGTGCCGATGGTGGCAACTATCCGCATTGGCACGGCGACCATGAGCTGACCTGGTCGCTCGGTAACACGTTGTATTCGATCAGCGCCGCAGAGGCACTTGCACCCGTTGTCGAAGATGCGGCATCGCCGCTACCCGTGCGAGATGGCATTGCACTGAATGTAAGCTACACCAGTGATATGCCGGATAGCGTTGTCGCACTTGTCGGCGCGCGTGTTATTACGATGGCTGATGCTGAAGGCGGTATTGTCGACGACGCCGTGGTAGTTGTTGATGGCAACCGCATTAGTGCAGTGGGTTCGCGCGATGACACTGACATCCCGGCTAACGCACAGGTTGTTGATGTGAGTGGCAAGACTATTATCCCAGGTCTGATCGATGCGCATGCGCATGGCGCTCAGGGTGATGACATTATCCCTCAACAAAACTGGGTGAACTACGCGACATTAGCGCTCGGCGTGACGACCATCCATGACCCGTCCAACGATGCCACTGAGATTTTCGCGGCCGCTGAAATGCAACGCTCGGGTCGCATTCTGGCACCGCGGATTTTCTCGACGGGCGATATCGTCTATGGCGCAAAGTCTGCCTACTTTGCCAATATCGACAATGCCGAGGAAGCGAGCGAGCACGTTCGTCGGCTCAAAGCGCAGGGCGCTGTAAGTATCAAGAACTATAATCAACCGCGACGTGACCAGCGTCAGCAAGTTGCCGCGGCTGCGCGCGACGAAGATATGTTAGTCGTGGCTGAGGGTGGCTCGCTGTTCCATATGGATTTATCCATGGTGGCGGATGGCAACAGCGGCATCGAGCACAATTTGCCGCAGTCGATGTTGTATGACGATGTCGTGCAATTCTGGTCACAGACTGAAGTGGCTTACACGCCGACGTTAGTGGTGACGTATGGCGGCCCGCCGGCTGAGCGCTATTGGTATCAGTTTACCGACGTTTGGAAACACCCGATCTTGTCGCAGCACGTGCCGCCACATGTTCTGCAGCCCCGCTCGGTCCGGCGCGAGATGGCACCTGTCGAGGACTACTACCACATCGTCAGTGCGCGCACGTCCAAGCAGCTGGCTGACGCCGGTGTAGCCGTTAGCATCGGCGCGCATGGTCAGCGGGAGGGGCTTGGTAGCCTACCGCCTCGTCGTATGCCTGCTTTCATTCTCTTATTAGTATAGGAGCCACGCCTTCGGTCAACAGGCGGGTCGAGGTTCGGATCTCTACTAGAATGCCGCTGCTCCTGAGTGCGGAACAGCGGCATTAACTGCGGAGCAGTGGCATAGAGAAAGAAACACAGGGCAAAGGCTAGCATCTGTGTTCATTGACAGACTAGAGCTTAGAAGCTCGGCCCAAGACCTGGTCTTTGAGCGCGTTCATTTCGCTCGCTAGCTCGCTGCGGTTAGAGGCTTTAAGCAGATAGCGATAGACAAACCAACCGCTATAGAGCAGGCCGATCAGCTCAAACAAAGGTGCCAGAACAGGTACCTCGTTGATGGCTTCTAGAACAGCTAGCGTCAGCTTGATAGAAAGGAATAGGCCAAAGAATAGCCCTAGAGCAATCAAAGGACGCTTGTATTCCTGAAAGAATTCGCCGAAGTATTTGTCTAGATCGCCTAGCTTATCGACCGCCTGAGCGGTAATTCGCTTGACCTGCTCCATCGTATCGGTAGAGCTAGAATCGGTAGAGACGCTGCCACTGATCGGCTCATCGCTCTCTGTAAAAACTGTGCTGTCTGTCTGTGTGTCTGTCGCCATAATGATTCCTCTGAAGTTAACAACGATTGAGCTATAGGCTCCACTCCAAGGCTTCTAGCCTAAAGGCTCTACCTTCAAAAACTCGCTTCAAAAACTCTATGAAGCTAGCAGTCGCCAGATAAACTAACGGCGAGACTCCAAAGGGTCTTAGGAAGCACCTGGAGAATATGGAGCAAAAAGGATAAATCAAAGCATCATGGTAGCGCCTGATTTATTGAGTGAATATACCGAATAGGCAAGATATATTGACAGATACCAAGGTCTGCCCTGTACTGTCATCAATCTATGTACATACCCTCTGTGTACATACCCTGAAGTATGTACGCTAAACGTGGACATTACACAAGTGCTATTTGATAGCTCACCGTACTACTATTTGTACTATATATTTCCACTTACAGAGCGGTAGGGATGGGAATTTATCGGGCAAATGTGACGCTTGGTGTGCGATCGCCCATCCAAATCCGCACCATTCTCTAAAATAGAGAGCACCCGCTAACTGAACTGATACAGGAGTATCCCATAGAAAAAATTTACGGCGAGCTCAAAGGTCTAAAGTCCAGCCAGATGAAAGAGCTCCAGAGAATTTACCACCAGCGGCTCCCCGTGGATCGAATCACGACCCCAGAATTCGCGCAGAGACTAGCCGCTGTTAGCACGGACATCAACCAGGGCGTCTGCGCCTACGTCGACCGGCGCGGCCACGTCATCCGAGTGGGTGTCGGTAGCCCACGCAAAACCCAGATCCCAGTCCTAGAACTGCCCCGCTACGGTGCAGAACGTCTGTGTGGTATTCGCTGTATCGCCACGCAGCTAAAGCTAGAGCCCCCTAGCCACAGCGTGCTAACAGCTATGGCAATTCAAAGGCTAGACGCCATGGCACTGCTGACTTTGACAGGTTCTGGTTTCAAGCGTAAGGGGGGTGGAGCAACCGGCTACATTCGCGATGCCTATCTCGCTCATCTAGTGCCCCACCCCGAAGTTCAATGGACGGTCTCTGATCCCCTTAGCCTAGACGAACTAGACCAGCAAGATTTTCTCGATCTAGCTGAAGGGCTAGAAGAGGAGTTTCGACGGGAGTTTGTCGCTCAGCAGGTCGATAGTGACCATGACCGCGTTTTGGTAGTGGGGCTGCTGACCGAGAAGATGCAGGAAGAGTCATTTAGGAATGGACTCGCGGAGATTGAGCGGCTAGTAGAAACGGCGGGCGGCGATGTTTTACAGGTGACCAAGCAGAAGCGATCGCGTCCTCATCCCCAGACCGTCATCGGCGCTGGAAAAGTCGACGAAATCGCTCTATCCGTCCAAACCCTAGGCGCAAACCTAATCGTCTTCAACCGCGATCTTTCTCCCGGTCAGATTCGCAACCTAGAAAAAACCGTCGGCGTCCGTGTCGTTGATCGCACCGAGCTGATCTTAGATATTTTCGCCCAGCGCGCCAAATCGGGCGAAGGTAAATTACAAGTCGAACTGGCCCAGCTCGAATATCAGCTCCCTAGACTTACCGGGCGCGGCCAGGCGACGTCTAGGCTCGGCGGTGGCATCGGCACCAGAGGCCCTGGTGAAACCAAGCTAGAGACCGAACGCCGCGCCATTCAAAAACGCATCACCCGCCTGCAAGCAGAAGTCAACCAGCTTCAGGCCCATAGAACCCGTCTGCGTCAGCGCCGTCAGCACAACTCAATTCCCTCAGTCGCCATCATCGGCTATACGAACGCAGGCAAATCCACCCTGCTCAATCGCCTTACCGATTCAGACGTTTATGCTGCCGACCAGCTTTTCGCCACCCTAGATCCCACCACTCGCCGCATCGTTATCAACGACGAAGAAACCCACGAGCCCCGTTCGTTAGTCCTAACCGACACCGTAGGCTTCATCCAAGACTTGCCTCCGGCGCTGATGGACGCCTTTCGCGCCACGCTAGAAGAAGTCACCGAAGCCGACGCTTTAATTCATATGGTCGATGCCTCCCATCACGCATGGCAAGACCACATTCGTTCTGTGATGAGTCTGCTCAGCCAAATGCCGATTACACCGGGACCAATTCTGCTGGTATTCAACAAGTTAGATCAGGCTGATACTGACGCACTTGAGCTAGCAAAGGACGAATACCCCCAAGCCGTCTTTGTCTCAGTCGCGAAGAATATAGGTATGGACACCCTACGGCAAAAGATCCTTCAGCTAATTGATTACGCTGGGGCAAACTGAGCTTCAAACTCGGATTCAATGGGTTTTGAGAACGCCCAGAAGAATTGACATGACCGCCTCTAGCGAATTGGGTACTGGGTATAAATCAGTGTCTTGAATGACTTCTTTTTCAATAGTATCCAAGCAACCAAATAGCCAAGCATTGCCGATAGTGACCGCGCCGTAGAGCCTGCCTTGAATATCTTCTTTTCTAGCGAGCGCAATTAGCTCTACTGATAGCTGAGTAAATCCGCGTGTGATATCGTCGTTCTTCGCTTCAACAACTAGAAGATTACGCTTGCCTCTAACTAGGTAATCCAACTTACCTTTAAGCTGTTCGCTGACAATTAGCGGATATTCGATACGTATCTGGCTGTCTGACAGCTCCGCAACGCTGAACAAAACTGGCGAGACCAGCACCTCACGGCGGGCAGTTTCGCTCGATAGGCGCACCCGCCTCAACCGACTCTCCAACTCTCTTTTTAGAGGTTCTACGACACTTTCGCTAGCGGCTTCATTAGGTAGCTGTAGCTTCTCAGCTTTGAACCCAATGCCAAACTCAGCGAGAATATCGTCTACTTCGTACGGCATCTCAAAGTACGAGCGAAAAGAGTAGGATTTACCGGCTTCTAGCAAAGAGGGTCGAGACATAACGTATTTACATGCTTTCTGGTTAGTTGTTATGGGCTCTGCGCTAGCTACTAAGATATCCAGCGTTCAGTTGGCAGGACTGAAGTTGTCGGGGTCGCTGATTTCTTGCTTATCTCCCTCTATCGATTCAAAGCCAGATAGCCTTGCCAGCTTACTAAGCGGTTGTGCGCCCTGATGGTACTCGCCTTCAATTACCCAGGTTGGATACGCGGTGATTTCGGCTGCTTGGCATAGCTCTACTTGCGCATTCAAGCTGTCTTCGGCGCATTCTATGTAGGGCAGTCGGCTAGCGGCTCCCTTGAAGTATTGTTTTTGCGCAGCGCAGTGCGGGCACCAGTAAGCACCGTACATTTTAGCTCCGGTGCTCTCTAGATGTTCGGCTAGCTGCGACTCGTAGGAATTAGGCAGACTGCTACAGCCTGCTAGCAGCAAGCTGATGACAATTGGGCTTTTGAGATGGCGAAAAGCCATAGGGTCTAAATCAAATACAGAATCAAGAGCTACAGACGGTCTGTTGAAGTTTCGGCCATAATAGCGCCAATATAGGTTGCCATGATCGCGAAATCCGTACCTCTGGGTCTCGTACATCTACACTGCACAGCTCCGAAGAAACTGTCAGAATAGTACGGAAACCTCGTTCTTTAGGTTTTCCTAGTTACTCTACTTACCCCTTGTTTGCACCGTTATTCGTAGAAGAGCACTTATGAAATTCCTGCCTAGCTTGGCGTCAGTTGGCTTGTTCTTCAAGCGGATGGCAACTGTCGCAGTCACTTTGCTACTGACAAACAGCCTGTGGGCCTTGCCCGTATGGGCTCAGTCGGCCTCTCCGATGGCGACTACAGCGTCAGCAGCGACGGCACTTTCCCCGGAGAGCCTTTCTTCAGAAAGTTTTGTCGCTAATGCGGTGCGATCGGTGGGGGACGCGGTGGTTCGGATTGATACGGAAAGAACGGTGACGCGGAATGTGCCGGATATGTTTTACGACGATCCGTTTTTTAGAGGGCGGATGGGTAGCGGGTTTCAGAGTATTCCCCAAGAAGAACATTTGCGTGGTCAAGGGTCGGGGTTCATCATCAACGAACAGGGCGATATCCTAACGAATGCGCATGTGGTGAACAATGCTGACCAGGTGACGGTAAAGCTAAAAGATGGCCGTCAGTTTGAGGGGTATGTAGAAGGGGTTGATGAGATTACCGATCTAGCAGTGATTCGGATTAATACGGCAGGGGATGCGCTGCCAGTTTCTAGGCTAGGAGATTCTGATGGTGTGGAAGTGGGAGACTGGGCGATCGCAGTCGGCAATCCTCTGGGTCTAGACAACACCGTCACCCTCGGCATCGTCAGCACACTCAAGCGATCTAGCGCGGCAGTTGGCATTCCAGATAAGCGAATCGACTTTATTCAAACCGACGCAGCAATTAATCCTGGCAACTCCGGTGGTCCATTGCTAAACGCGCAAGGCGAAGTGATTGGCATTAACACGGCAATCCGGGCTGACGCAATGGGCATCGGGTTTGCGATTCCAATCAATAAGGCAAAGGCAATTCAGGCCAGTTTGTCTCGCGGTGAGCGGATTGCGCATCCATACCTAGGGGTGCAAATTGCGACGCTGACGCCAGACATGGCCAAGATGAATAACGAAGATCCCAATAGTGCAATTGAGCTGCCAGAAACCGATGGCGTTCTGGTAGTGCGCGTACTGCCAAATACGCCTGCGGCTGAGGCTGGACTGCGCCGAGGCGATGTGATTACAAAGGTGGCGGGTATGCGGGTAGTGCAGGCCGACCAGCTTCAGAGCCGAGTCGATCAGGTGAAGGTAGGCGAACTTTTGCAGGTGACGCTGCGGCGGGGCGATCGCACCCAGCAGCTCTCGGTGAAAACAGCTGACCTCTCCGAACAAGAGAGTGCGTAATCAGCAGCACTAGCTTAATTATTGTTGCGCCGTATACAAGTCTTTGTAGGCACTTGGGATTCAATTGATAGGGTTACTAGGTGTTTTGCACTACACACCCTACTACGAAGTCTTCTATGCCCGTCGAGACTGCGGTTAATATTCCGGTCGTTGATTTTTCTCCATTTTTAGGCGGTAGCCTGGAGGGAAAGCAAACTGTGGCTCAGGCAATCTATCGAGCTTGCCATGAGGTTGGATTTATATACCTAAAGAATCACGGCATTCCGCAGATAGCGATCGCTGAGGCTTTTGAGCAATCTAAGCAGTTTTTTGCTTTGCCTTTAGCTAAAAAACAGAGCATCGCCTGGTCGGGTGAGACTAGCAATCGCGGCTATGTCGG
>JBCBZK010000107.1:0-12147 GCA_039815365.1 Pseudomonadota bacterium
CTTGACGCTATTTGCGAGCTACTACGAGACGCCTGCGGACATCGATGCAACGATCGACATGGCAGATATCGGTGCGTTCTCAGACCAGCGCTACAAACAGTTATCGGGCGGCCAAAAGCGGCGTGTCCAGTTTGCCGTCGCACTGATCGGCAAACCAAAACTGCTGTTTCTTGATGAACCGACAACAGGTCTGGACAGCGATGCGCGCCGAGTCGTTTGGGACAACGTGCGCCGCCTGACCGATGACGGAACGACCGTAGTGTTAACAACGCATTACCTTGAAGAAGCAGATGCACTCGCCGACCGCATCATGGTGCTCAGTGATGGCGCACTGATTGCGGATGACACAACGGCACATATTCGTGACCGCACGGGCGGCGCGTTGATTCGGTGCGAAACGCAATTGGATCTGACTCGATGTCGAGCACTGCCAGGCGTGAGAACAGTTGAATCGGAAGGACGACGCACAACCCTGCTCAGCGAAGACTGCAATGCGACGCTGGCCGCGTTGCTCGCAGCGGACCCGCACATGAGCGATCTCAGTGTCCGCAAACCCAGCCTGGAAGAAGCCTTTACGGCGCTCACTACAACCGGAGCCACATCATGAACCTGGGCAACATCCTGCTACATGAAACAGGCGCAGAGCTCACAGGCTCGCTACGCGCACCGGAATTCATTATCCCAACGCTCGCTATGCCGAGTGGCTTCTACTTGATATTCGGTGTCCTGATGTCGAGCGGCGGCAACGCCGCAGCGTATCTCTTGGCAACCTACGGGGTGTTCGCCGTTATGGGTCCGGCCGTGTTCGGGTTTGGTGTCGGTGTTGCGACCGAACGCGAAAAAGGCTGGCTGAGCCTCAAGCGTGTCGCGCCCGCGCCTGCGATCACCTACATTGGTGCCAAGCTATCCACAACTCTGATCTTCTGCGCCTTAGCGGTGATGCCGATCTACCTAATCGCCGGCTTCGCAGGTGACGTTGCCATGCCACGCACCGACTGGCTGTTGCTGTTCGGCTCGCACATGCTTGCGGCCGTCCCGTTTTCTCTCATCGGATTGCTGCTCGGATTCAGTTTCGGTTCCGGCGCCGCGATTGCCGTTTCAAATATTGTGTTTCTCGGCTTCGCACTACTCGGTGGATTGTGGCTCCCCATCATGCTGTTCCCCGCGATCATGCAAACAGCCGCCAACGCCATACCGTCATTTCATTTGGCCGAAATCTCGTTGTCGATTGTCGACAAAGACACCGCGCGGTCTGTTTCAACACACCTTGCGGTGATCGCGGCAATGACAGTGGTACTGGCCGTTCTCGCAACCCGCGCTTGGCGGCGGCAACAGTAAGGAGCGCGTACCAATGCACAAAGCTACTACCGTCAAAGTCATCGCGGCGCTGCTCGCAGCGCTTGTGCTGATGTTCAGCATTCTGCCTACGACGCATGAGTCGCAAACGGCGACGCCCACAATGGCGTCAAACAGCTTCGTCATCGACAACGTACGAATTTTCGATGGCAAGCAAGTCCTGGCCGCAACACAGATTGAAGTTCGCGATGGCACGATCGTCGCCATTGGTGATGCCGTTAGCGCTGACGGCATCGAGACTATCGATGCGAGCGGACAAACGTTGCTCCCCGGTTTGATCGATGCACACACGCACTCTTTCGCCAGCGCGCGCGCGGACGCCCTGCGCTTCGGCGTCACGACCGTGCTCGACATGTTCACTGACCCGACACTGCTTGACGACGCAATCGCGCAACGAGAGTCGGATATAGCCACGGGCGAAGCGACCTTGTTCAGCGCCGGCATGCTCGCAACGACAGCAGGCGGCCACGGCACGCAATACGGTATCGATGTCGACACGCTGGCCAATGCCGACGAAGCAAGCAAGTGGGTCAAGCGACGTAAAGCCGAGGGTTCGGACTACATTAAGCTGGTTTATATTCCCGAAAGCAGAAACACACCAAGCATCGACCTTGAGGTTGCGACCGCTGTGATCCGTGCGGCCCACGCTAACGACATGTTGGCAGTCGCTCACATTTCGACTATTGCAGCCGCCGATGAGCTACTTCGCGCCGGCATCGATGGACTAGTGCACATTTATTTTGATGCTGCCGCAGACGCGGATTTTCTGGCACGTGCACGCGATGCCAATCTTTTCGTTATACCTACATTGACGGTGACCTCAGTCATAGACGGCAACCTGCCGGGACAAGCAATCCTTGATGATGACGCGCTATCACCACTTTTGAGCCAAGGGCAACTGGCCATGCTAAGCCAATCTTTTGGGATCAGCACATCACGCGGGTTCGCCGAACAGAGCCGCAGCAACGTGTCCGATTTGCACAAGGCTGGCATCACAATATTGGCCGGATCAGATGCACCTAACCCTAGCACTGCACATGGCATCACGCTGCACCAGGAACTGGACCTACTCGTTCAGGCCGGACATACACCGATTGAAGCGCTGCGTGCCGCAACATCCATTCCAGCAGACACATTCGGACTCACCGGTCGCGGCACGATTGCCGTCGGTCAGCGCGCCGATTTGTTGCTGGTGAATGGCGATCCGACAACAGACATTACTGTGACGCGAAACATCGAACGCGTTTTTCACAACGGTTTCGACGTCGAGCGTGAGTTGCCAGAACCGGCGACCAGTTTGCCGGCGACAGCCGCACCTTCTGAATTGAGCGACTTTGAAGACGGCATTACAGCAGCGGACGGGTTTATCTGGTCAGTGACATCGGACGACATGATGGGCGGTAAGTCGAGCGCCGTGATTGCTGCCGTTCAGCCGGGCGCGGGCGGCAGCGCCGGCGCGATGGCCGTAACCGCAGACACCGCTTCCGGTTTCGCATTCCCATGGTCTGGTGCATTCCTTGCGGCGCAAAGCACCTCAACGGTGGAGAATTACGGGAACGTGGCATTCGATATTCGCGGCACACCCGCGCGCATGCGTTTGATGCTGTTCTCAACCGGTGTCATGGGTGCGCCGCCGACCATCGAGTTTGATATCACGAACGACTGGCAGCGCGTCACTTTGCCCATCGACGACGTTACCGGGTTTGATCGCACCCAATTTGCGGGATTTGCGATCGTCACGCCGGCGGCGGTAGGCACCTATGAGTTCATGGTAGACAACGTGGCTTTGCTGCCATAATGGTGTCATGAACACCACGCTGAAGACGCCGAGTTCAGTAGCCCGCTGGAAGGCCTTTAATCTGGTTTACCTGCTCTATTACTTTATGGGTTGGTTTTTTGTGGCACCGACATTCACGGATGTCGCGGCAATCACTTTCGCACTCGCCATTTTTTTGCCCGTGTACGCAACCGCTTTCGAGGGTAGCGGTAACAAATACCTCCCCCACATCGCGATCATGGAAATCCTGAGTTGGGTGCTGTCGCCCTTCGCTGGCATTCACGGCGTTTTCCACGTCTACGCCTGCGTGCAGGCCGCGTTCCAGCGGCCGTCGAAACGAGCGATAGCACTGATCGCCGGGCTGACGGTGTGCCAGCTGATCTTCTCTTTAGTGACAAAACAAAACCCCTACAATGCGTTTTTCTCTTTGATGATCGGGATCCTGACAAGCATCGCGTGTATCGGCGCCGCCTCAGGTATGGAGCGCGAACGTCGACTCAAACGCAGTCAGGTGCTGGAACGTCAGCGTGCTCGCGTTGCAGAGCGCGAACGTATTGCACACGATCTGCATGACTTGCTGGGACATACTCTGACCATGGTCGCACTAAAATCCGACGTGGCCGACAAACTGATGGATAAGGATCCGGAACGTGCGCGCGGCGAAATACGCCATGTCGCGCAAGCGGCGCGGGATGCGTTGAAAGACATTCGTGCGGCGGTCTATGACATGACAGTCACCACGGTAGACGCAGAAATCGAGATGGCTAAACGCGCGCTGGATGCTGCAGGCGTATCACTTGAGGTGCGCAATTCGCTGCCACCTCTGAGCCCGCCGGTTGGCAAAGCGTTAGGACTTACTATCCGCGAAGCGGCGACGAATATCGTGCGTCACGCGAATGCCAGCACGGCGGTGATTGCATTCGACACCGAGGGCGAAACGCTGCAACTGGTCGTCAGCGACAATGGTACTGGCAGCACAAAACCGTCATCAGGTGGTTCGGGTTTGGCTGGCCTCAAAAAGCGCATTGCCGAACTTGGCGGTGAAACGGCAATAGAACAAGTCAATGGCATGCGAATCAGCGTGACGTTACCGTTGGACCGGCTCGCGACCGGTACCCCTGAATGATTCGTGTCGTCCTGGCCGAAGACCAGGCAATGCTGCGAGGCGCACTGGCGACGTTGTTGTCATTGGAAGATGACATAGAGGTCGTCGCCGAGGTCGCCGACGGCGAAGCTGCGCTCGATGCGCTACGCGAACACCAACCGGATATCCTGGTGACCGACATAGAGATGCCGAAAGCCTCTGGGATCGATCTTGCGAACGCCATTGCGCAAGAAAGCATCGCTACGCGCGTGCTAATTGTCACGACGTTTTCGCGGCCGGGGTATTTACAACGGGCGTTGCAAGCCGGTGTTCATGGCTACGTCCTGAAAGACACTTCCAGTGATGAGCTTGCCGACGCAGTGCGTCGTGTGAGCACGGGGCAGCGGTATGTCCCAGGGGCGCTCGCCGAGCTCGCATGGACAACGCCTGATCCTTTGTCTGCGCGCGAGCGACAAGTCCTGCAACTCGCGGAGTCGGGCTTGACTAACAAACAGATCGCCGAGCAGCTCGAGCTATCGGATGGCACTGTGCGTAACTATCTCACCGAGGCAATGCAGAAACTCGGTGCCGCAAATCGCATCGAAGCGTTCCAGACCGCCCGCGATCTGGGTTGGCTATAACGCAAGCACGATCACAGGCTACAGTCATCCCGAACCGTCACCCGCGCCTTGGGTAGCATCCGTGGCTTGAGCTAGCTCGAGTTTCAGCGCATCGGCTATTGCCTCCAAGGCAAATTTCGCGTGACCGAGTTCGGAAAAGCTCTTGCCTATTTCTCTGATACCGCCCTGCTCGAAACCAACACCGGAAACGACGGTCTCGTTGTTGGTTGCATCTACCAGAGCAAACTCGACGGTCGCACCACCATTGTCGACTGGTCCGAAGAAGACGATGCTGGTGAAAATATTCAGACCACGGCTCACGCCGTCGAAATCTGTAAGCGCGGCCCGTAGTCGCAATGTGCCAGGTTCAGGCGCTGTCACGATGGTCAAGCACTCATTCAACGCAGTACTCACCACTTCGGTAAAGTGTGCCGCTAATGCATCGGCGTCTTCGGTGCTGAACGTATCTGCATCCAGTGTGTTCAGGGTTGGCTCAATAATCACCCGGTCGTAACGCGCCAGCGCAGCGCGATCTATGCTCAGCCGCAGGGACTCATTGCCCTCTACGACTTGCTGGGTTTCATAATCTTCCAGAAAGCCGCTCTCGGTGAACGACTGGTTCGCACAGCCACTGGCCAGCATGGCAGCAATCACAACGCCGACGATGCGCAACCGCATTAGCCTTCTACCTGTCGCAAAGACGACGTAACGCCAACTGCGATGTGATCAGTCGACGCTGTCTTAACAGAATCGACGAATGACGCAGCGCGTGGATGCTTGAGTGCCATATCTGCGCCAACTGGAGCAGAAAAACTCGACAAAAAGAGCCGTACTGGTACGTCTGCCAAAAGACGCATAGGAATCTCCAAAGTGTTGCGCAAAACTGTCGCTACAATGAAGACCGCGTGGGCAACGATTTTATTTCGATGTGCACCCGGCTTTACGCGAACAGCGCTTCCGAGGCGCTGTCAGGTACACTGCACTGCAGGCGCGAGGCAACGAGCGCACCCGCAACGCCTGTGCGTAGCATGGTTGAATCAATGGATTGATGATGACAAGACGCTGCAAGAAGACATTCAGCCGAAGGGAATTCGTCGTTTGCGGCGCTGGCACGGTTGCCGCCGGGCCGTTGTTGGCCGCACCGACAGATCGCGCCCGACTCGGGGATGCGCCGGTTATTTTCGAACGTGGTTTTGAGAACACAAGCGGCGGACAACTGCACTTTCGCAGGGCCGCTCCAGTCAGATTGGATGCACCATTAAAGCGCACCGTACTGTGCTTTCATCAAACACCCAATTCATCTCAAGTCTATGTTGAGTTTCTTGCCGAGATGACGCGTGACAGGATCGTGTATGCCATCGACACACCTGGCTACGGCGAATCTGATCTACCTCCGGAAAACCCGACCATCGAGGATTACGCCTCCTGCATGCTTGAATTCATTCGGCGACGTGCACTTGGCACGGTCGACCTCGTCGGTTATCACGCCGGCGCGTCTATTGCCGCAGAGCTTGCCATGATCACGCCGGAAAAAGTCAATGCGCTTATGCTCGTCGGCGTTGCGTTGTTCAACGATGCGGCACGCCAGGCGTATCTTGACAAGCCATGGCCAGAGCCTATCAACGAGAATGGCGAACATCTTCTGCGTGAGTGGCAGCTGTCACACCGATGGCAAGGCAACGAGCAGAGTGATGCGTCAGTTCACCGCACCTTCACGCAAAAGATCGCGAATGGTTCAACGTCGTATTGGGCAGGCATCGCCGTGATGCACCACGATCTCGACAAGACACTACGACACATCGAACAGCCGATGGTCGTCGTCAACCCGAACGACGATCTGTTTGAAGTAACGCCACGGATAAAAGCGATCCGACCGGACGTTGATGTGATCGATTGGCCGACACACGGGTTTGGCATATTCGAAGTGCAAGCGCCGCAACTGGGTGCCGTCGCACGCGAGCTATTCGACCAAACAGACAGCGCGCCAAAGAGCAGCGATGAGTGAAGCCCTTCAAAGGGGGCTGCACTTGAATACCTTCACCCACCGCTACTGATCACCTGGTTAGCGTTGCGTCATCAGCGCCTCGCGCTCTGTCCACTCATCGAGCAGCGCATCGATAGCAACGACTTGCTGTTGCGCATCCATCGTCTCGATGTTTTCCGCGTGCTCAAACGTCGCCGCGATGATTTGCATACCATCGACCTCTGTCTTGAGGCGCAGCATGCTGTTTGCGACGAGACGCCTGTCCCACGCCGCCCGCACGCGATTCCAATACGCTTCGGTGCGTGCCCAATAATCCACAGCCGGTTCAAAATCAAAACCGTCGATACTGCGATAGTCATTGAATCCGAATTCACGCACGAGCGTCGTTTCTGTGTCACGCCCGTCCCGCAACGTTTTGGTATTGTCTTGCTCGTGTGACCAACCGTGTATCGTCACCGTATGGCGATTCTGCGCATTGATCGCGTTGTAATCGTCTCGCTTGGTGTATTCGCGACGCGGCAATGGTCGCCAGGTTCGATCACTGGTCCAAGTGGAAACGCCGTAGCGATGATTCCATTTTCCGCTACCACAGTAACGCGGCGCGTCCGACACTTCGTAGACGCATTGGGTCCATTGGCCTTCAATTTTGTCTTCCGATAACGGCACAATCTGCCAGGTTTGATCTTCGACGAATTCGAATCGCTCCGTTGCCTCGAAGAACCAATCCTGCCGCCAGTGTTTGACAACATAACCAGATGGAGTCACAAGAATATGCTGTAGAACAATGTGGTCGTCTGTTTCTTTAACAACAACGACTGTCTCGTAACCACCCGTCGTCTTGTCGTCATGCAGCTCATACCCGGCCTTTAACGGCACCGTCTCTGCAAAGTTAAAATCAACGCGATAGTCACCTTGCATGCCGAGAATCGCGAGTCGATCTTTTTGCGGTTTTTGTTCTGCGGTGCGTATGCGTTGAAAAAATGGATTGGCGATACGCTGGTAGCTCGATTGCGACGCAACTTCACTCTGTGGTGTGGAAACGCGCGCATACTCACCCGTCGCGCAACCGCTGAGCCCTATAACAACTGCAAGAGCAAGAAAAGTACTGTTGATGTTCATAGTGTGTTACTCCGAAACCTTAGAATGTCCAATCGAAAGCGATGCTTGCCTGACGCCCTGGGCGAATGAAGCGCGCAGCGTCAGCGGTATCGGCCGGCACACCTTGCACATCGAGATAAGCGGTGTATTCGCGATCGGCAAGATTGTAGATACCTGCACGAAGTCGCGTGTTCGCGGTAGGGCGCCAAAAACCAATCGCATCGAACACGACATATCCGGCCGGCTCCAATAACGCACCGTTAGTTTCGTCCAGATCGTCTTGACGCATCGCGCCGCGAACCAAACCCGTCGCACCCCAGCGGTCGTTTGCCGCTGCGTAATCGACACCAAGCACTGCATTGAACGGCGCCACGGAGTTGATCGGTTGCCCCGTGATCTCATCCTCTCCACGAGCGAAGGCTGCAGACACGTTGAAGCGCCAACCGTCCGGCAATGCGCGTGGCAACCAGACTGCCGACACCTCAGCGCCCTCAATCGTGACCTCGTCCACGTTGACCGACTGGAATTGAAGGAGCTGGTTAACAGGATCAAAACCGACGACTTGAAACGACTGTATAAAATCGTCGTAGCGCGTATGGAACACGGTCATATCCAGCTGTAGCGACGCATTGCCAAAACGAGCGCCCAACTCATACCCGCGGCTCGACTCCGACTCAAGTTCAGGGTTCGGCAGCGCCGTGTAACCGAATTGAAAGTTGGTAAAACCGACGTTCACGTCGTTGACGGGCGGCGCGCGAAAGCCTTCAGAATACTGAGCAAAGACTTGCCAAGACTCATCCAGCTGCCATGCCGCGCCCAGTTTTGGTGAGATCTGGTCATCGTCGTATTCAGCAGGCGTGATGCCCGGATTGTCGGCCGCAAATATGGCATCTTGTTGCGGCTCAAGCTCATAGCGATCCCAACGCAGACCAGGCGTTAATGTCAGCGATCCGATACTGATGTGATCTTGCACGTAGATGCCCTTGCGCTGCGTTTCAGACAGCGGGAAATCGCGTACTGGAAAGGTGTCCGGCCCCACTCGGTCAGAAACCACGTTGGTCAGAACGTTTAACTCACTGCCCGTTCGGATTTGAGCTGTGTCAGTACTTTCGTATTCAATACCGTAAGACAGTTCATGCTGCGATCCCGCCAGCGCGAAGTCACTCGCTGCGTTGATCTCGACACCAACCAGTTGCTGTTCAAACAGAAAACCACGATTGCGGCGCACAGCACCCGCGATACCGGCAATGAGTGTTTCTCGCGCCTCTAGCGTCTCTTGAGTTGTCTCGCTGTCCTGCCGGTAGGCGCGCCACCTCAAGTAGTCTATCCCGATGACGCCTGTGACCCACTCCTGACCGACGCTGATACGTGACCGCTCGCGTGTATCGTCTCCGGATACCTCAGTCGTATTAATGAGGTAGGGAAAACCAAACGCTTGAGTAAAATCCTGAGCACCTTCGAGCGAGTCAACTGACGTACGACTATCAGCAACAAATTGTTCGAAAGACACCGTGACGCCACCATCACTCACGTCACCAAAGTCCAGCTTGGCAAGCAGGTTGAGGCTGTCATCCGTTAATGGATCGGCGGCAGCGATATCTCGCTCTTCCCCGTCGCGCCGCGTTGCGCGCAACATGCCGGCAACGAATCCGGCGCTACCAGCGAACGTTGCAGATAACACACGGCTGGCGTCGACCGTATTGAACCCCGCACTGACGTCGGCGTGATAATCCGATTCCCGCAGAAGGTCCGACGGGCCCTTGGTGACAAAACTGACCACACCACCGAGGGCGTCCGAGCCAAAGACAGCAGAAGCAGGTCCGCGCACAATTTCAACTTGCTTCAGACTGTCGACGTCGAAGAAGTCGCGGCTCGCATTCGAGAAACTTCCGATCGAAAATGCATCGGAAGTCGCAATGCCATCAACTTCGATCTGGACCCGGTTGCCGCCAATACCACGAATACTGATACCCGCCAGACCGAACCGGCTACCCTGATTGACCACGTCAATACCTGGCTCGTAACGTACGAGATCTTCAATACTTTGAGCGAGCTCTTTCTGAACGCGCTGCGTATCAATCAAAGTGACGCGCGCAGGCATATCACTGACCTGCAGAGGTCGCTTGGCGGCCTCAACGGTGATCGTATCGATCGAAAGCGTAGTTTCCTGCGCCGACACAGTGGCTGCTGCAAACGCAGACAGCACTGCCAAATAAAACAGCCGCATATCGGGCTCCTTTTTTGCAATGTGCTGGCGCGCTGGCGGTGTGCTGGCTGGCTGGCGGTTATTTGGTAAGAATGAGTTTGTCGTTACGCGTGATGCGAAGTCGGTAAACCTCACCGCGGAAGACGATTTGAATTTCTCGCTTGCCTTGAAAGAGTGCTGCGCTGTCGATCCGCGGGGCGTTGCCGGTCTCTGACTGCGCAGGCGTTTTTGGCGTCGTCGTTGACATTAATGCGAATGATAATGATTCTCATTATAATTACAAGCTTTATCGATGTGGCGGTAAACACAACACTATTTCTTACGTATATGGTCCAATATTCCAATGCAAAATGAAAAATAGATGTGCTAACTTCAACCGTCGCAATCGCACCGCTACACACTGTTCATAAGGGAGAGAACAGCATGTATGACTGGGTTACCGCAGGCGCCTTGGCGCTTTACTTCGGCATTGCTTACGCTCTTTTCGTCCGGGTCTCGCGTTATAAATTCCGCAAGCCAGGGCCTGTGTGCTTTATCGGCACTGTATCCATGGCTCTGCCGCCGTTAGGGTTATTCCTGATGTTCGCACTCGCAATGAAGGCACCCGTGACCGGCCCTGTGCAGACGCGTTGACACAGTGCGCACGCGACGCAGCGTTGTCAGTGCCATTGAGATCGTTGCACCGCAGGTGCAAATGCTCGCGGCGCAATGACATTGGCGGATTGCACGAAACCGCGCCGCTCAACCGTTGTGATCGCGTTTGCTAATGCCTGAATACATGGCCCGATCGCCAATGCGTCGTCGCCCGTCAGCACCGGCTTCATCGCTTCACAGTACCCATCAATGGAGCCGATCTGAATGGCTCGTATCGCGTCGGCGAGCGCCATCTCATGAATGGAAACGCACTCGCAATCCAACGCATGCACGTCCAGTGGCACTGTTGAGTGAAACATCAAGAAATCCAGCGCATCGATCATCGCTGGCTGCACGTCAGACGATAGAACATGAGAAAACAACAGATTGAGCGCCGGCGGCGTTGGCTCACCACTGGTCGCGTGAACGAGATAAATACGCGAACCCCACAACAACGCAGTGAGCGGATCCGAAAAGCGAGGCAGTTTTTCAACCGAAAGCCATTGCTGTGCATTCATGGGAGATCGTCCTTTGACTATGTGCGAGAAGCACGACAGCTCAAATGATAACGATTCTCATTTGTAAATGCGAATTATTCTTGTTTGTGATTTTGAACAGTCAATCCCGAACACTATCAAATATCACATGTAATATTTCTTGCGTTATTACATGTGATGCTATAAAGTACGCCCATGAACGTCAAAACATCAGCTCATTACCAACGCGAATATCGCCGCCGATTGCGAGATCAAGGCCTCGTTAAGAAAGAAATCTGGATCAAGCCGGAAAACGCCGAGCGCGCGCGGATCGTTGAGAAAGAACTGCGCGACGGACATGCGCAGAGTAGTTCTGGCCGAACCGGCAAAGCGCCCTGGCGCACTGGCGCTCTATACGACGAGTTGTTGACTGCCGCATTGATCATAGACGGGCACGCAACGCTTGAGCTCATCGATGGCGCCGACCCGACTTTGCTACTGCTGATGCGCGATTTTGGCGATTTACCGATTTTCGTCACCGTCGCTGGTGAACAAATCATTGCTGAGGCTGTTCTATGGCCTGTCACTCAAGTGGCAGACCCAGACGAGTTCAATGTCACCGTGCTGCGCACCCACAAATATTTCCCGCTTTCCACGATCTGCCTCGGGCAGCGAATGGATCACGACTACTACCTCATGTTCGGCTCGTTGAGTTCGGACGCATCGCTGGCTGACATCATCGTTGAGATTGAAGTACTCGCCAGCAACGTCATTAACGCCACAGAGGCGTATGGCGAACTACTACTGTCAGAACCCATTTCTGAAGGAGAAAAGATATGAACGTCTGGTCGAAAATGGTCACCGCATTACGCGGCGGAGTCAACGATGCCGGTGAGGTCATCATCGACAGTCA
>JBCBZK010000205.1:0-3257 GCA_039815365.1 Pseudomonadota bacterium
CGGCCGTAATCTCAAGCTCAAGACCCGTGACGTCAAGACCACCGCCGTTGGTCGTCAAGAATGCACCGCTCGGCGTTGCCGAGGTGATCTGGAGGTCTTCAAGATCTGTGCTGAACAGCGTCGCGTTGATCCGCAGACGGTCGCCAAGGTAATCAGCGCGCAACCCTGCTTCATAAGACCACAGCGTTTCCGGACCAAACGGCTGAAAGGCGTCGGGTGATGTTCCGCGCGCGTTCCAACCGCCAGATTTAAAGCCCCGGGTTGCCGATGCGTAGGCCATCACCTGATCGCTGAAATCATAGCTGTAGGCCACGCGTGGCGTGACAATCTGCTCATCCTGTGATGTCGGTACGCCTGCCGCTATCAGACCAGCCGTCGTAATCACACCATTACCGGTGTTATCGCTCAGACCGATTTTCTTCTCTTCGTCGGTGTAGCGGATGCCGAGTGTTAACGTTCCTTTCTCGCCAACAGCAATATCACCTTGCGCGTAGACGGCGAAACCGTCGGTTGTGTTGTCAATCACGCGATCCGCCAGTAGGAACGCGCCAGACAGATAGTCAGCAAAATCGGTTTCGTTGTCCTCATCCATCAGGAAAACACCAGTGACGAGGTCAACGCGATCGTCAAACAACGATATGTTGTATTTGAACTCCGCCGTCAGCTGGTCATGCTGACCTGCGTTGTCGATCCAGAAGAAATCGTCGCTTGCCGCATTCGGGAAGTTCAGCAGAAATTCCTGCTCAAGTGAGCGATAGCCGAAAATCAGGTTCGCATCGCCGGCGCCGATGGGAAACTGAAGATTTGAAACAACGCTCAACGACTCTGTTTCATTACCGTAGTCGCTTTTGGGATTCAGGTTGACCGGCGTGAAGTTACCGGTCACCAGAAAATTGACAAAATCGAAAATGACCGGCGGCAACCCAGTCGTGAGCGTACTGGTTGAAATACGATCACTGCCAGAGACGGCGCCGAAAACGTTAGCTTCTGAATCGTCGATGTAATCGACTGTCATGTCCCATGTGACACTATCGCTAATCAGAAACCGCAAGTCGGCGCGAAGACCAAAGCTCTCTTTGTCGTTAAAATCATCGCCGGCGACGGTATTCTCAAGCCAACCGTCATCCTGAATACTGTAGGCCGAGAACTTAGTGAGAAATTTATCGTTAACCGGTAAATCTACGGTCCCGCGAACCATAAACTCGTTAAAGCTACCGAAACCGGCCTCTACAAACCCACCCATTTCGGCCGCTGGCTTCTTCAAGATAACGTTGATCGCACCGCCTGTGGTGTTGCGACCGAATAAAGTACCTTGCGGACCACGTAGCACTTCGATCCGGTCTACATCGAAAAAGGCAAAGTTGTTAGCGTTCTGGCGCGATACGTAAACATCATCGACATACGTGCCGACTGGCGGATCGAACGTGGCGATGGATTCATCGTTACCCTGACCACGCAGGTAGTACATGTTGGCGGTACCAAGACCGGTATTGTTACCACCAAACAAGTTGGGAACAACGTTGACCAAGTCCAGAGTCTCCATGATCTGGAGCTTTTCCATCAGCGTTTCGTTATAAGCACTGACGGCAACGGGCACGTCTTGTACGTCCGCTTCCCGACGTTCCGCGGTCACAATAATCTCTTCAAGTTGGGCGCTGGCAACACTACTCCATAGAGTCGGTATCAGCCCGGCCACCAGTAACACCATGGTGCGACATGTTTTTTGGTTTTGCATTTTTCAGCCTCGAATCACAAAAGTCAGACGTTAAGAAACGCATCGGAGGATTCGCGTTGCCACCGAGCTTGATATAAGGTTATATCAATTAGTGAACTCATACACAATCGGCACGCCTGAACACAAGCAATCACCAGCCGTAACTCTTTGGCATTTGTTTCGGAGTACTCATGGATAGCATTCTGCACCACGACCTGAATATTGAAAAAACGCAGAAAAACCGCGCCAAGGAGCGATTTGTCTCCTCTCTGCGTGCGTTTGTTCTCAATGACCTTGCGGGCGAGCTACGCAACGACTACGACAACGTGGCACTACCGAAGTCGATTGAAAGCGGCGCCGAGATGGCCAGCAACGGTATGGATGTCCATCGTCTGCTAAAAGGTCGAGATGTCTTCAATTTCTACTCCAGTCTTCGTTGCACCGCGCAAGAATTGGTCTGGAATAGTGTGATTGACTCAGTAGAGCAACAAGCAGAACACCTCGATTCACAATTCGAAGCGCTCAGCGCTGCTGCAGCACAGGGCTCACTCACGCTCAATGCGGAACTTGAGATTCCGCGCTACATGTCAGCGGTCGATGTTCATCTCATGCCTGGGAATTACGATGGCCGTGAAGCGGCGCAGACCGTGCTACCCGGCGCGGTTTACGACAACGGTTTCAACGTGTTCGCATTTGGTGCAATGGGCAAGGAACTCAACGATATTGGTTGCTCCATGGCCAACTTCATCCGACTGAGTCGGCCGGAGTTAGCGCCGACGCGTATTGTCGATGTGGGATGTACGATTGGCCACAATACCGTGCCCTGGAAGCAGACCTTCCCGGACGCCGAAGTACACGGTGTCGATATTGCTGCGGCGAGCCTTCGCTACGCACATGCGCGCGCGGAGTCGATGGGGGTTGATATTCATTTCCATCAGCAGCGCGCCGAATCACTCGATTTTGAAGATGCCAGTGTCGACATTGTGTTTTCGTCAATGTTTTTACATGAGTTGCCGCAAAAGGCGATTCGAGCGTTTCTCGCTGAAGCGCATCGTATCCTCAAACCCGGCGGACTCATGCTGCATATGGAATTGCCCCCTAACGCGGCGCTGTCCGCTTTCGATCAGTTTTATCTGGACTGGGACGGCTATTACAACAACGAGCCGTTCTATAAGAATTTCCGGGATCAAGACTATGCAGAGCTATGCACTACGGCAGGTTTTCACGCCGATGCATTTTTTGAGTCTGTGATGCCCCGCTACACGTATGTGCCGGAAGCGCAGTTCGCAGCAGCAATTGGCGCCACCGCAGAATTTGATGAAGATACAGGCCGACTGTCGGACGGCATTCAATGGTATGGATTCGGCGCACAAAAAGAGGCCGCGTGATGAGTGAGCGCTTAACAAGAGATGTCGCCGGCGGCCGCGATGCGTTTTTTGACAATCCGGAGAGCGATCGGCTGCTCGCAATGATGATGCGCTTCATGGCAGACCATTGGGCGCTTCGTGAGCGCGTAGAAACACTCGAAGCACTGCTTCGCGAG
>JBCBZK010000005.1:0-61882 GCA_039815365.1 Pseudomonadota bacterium
CTACCGTGATTGAAATCGGTATGACGAATCGACGGAGAAATCTGAATCGTTGACGTGACCGCGTCCGTGTCAAAGCTCTTTTGAATGACGACCTTGTCTTCTACAACCCATGAATCATGGAATTGTGAGAAACCGTAGGCGTTCTCATTGAGGTTGTCGTATTTCTCAAAGAACAACTGGTTTTTGATTTCCCAGCCATTCGCTGCCTGATAGACACCATCAAAGTACAAAGTCATCACTTCGTTTTCGAGCGTATCGTCCGGTGCTACGAGCACTTGGCTGCCGTCCAGCTGCGCCGTGCCGGAATTGACCAGTGCAGACAACGGGTTGATGTCAGATTGCATGACACCGCCGGTGCCAACGAAGAACTGGCTGATGCCAGCGACGTTGTACTCTGAATGCGAGATAGACCCATCGCCGTTGGTATCCAGCGGTTGCGCTGAGCCGGTGATGTATGTGCCGTTATCAATCAGGTCCTGCGTCAAACGGTTCCAACCAGCAACCTGGTTACCTTCGTACTTGTGGTACATACCGCCGAATTGGATATGCAGTGAATCGTTGACATCATGATCAATGGCGAGCTGCAGCAGGGTTTGGTCTGTTTGCGAGTTCTGGTAGTAACTACCGGAATCTTCAATTTCGCCATACATGTAGAAGCCGAATTCACGGTCCCCTATTTGTGTCGGGCCACCGATCTCACCGGTAATGACGTTCTTCTCCCACGAGCCCGTCGTGTAGGACACACGACCTTCGGTTTGGTCGAGGTACTGGCCGCCGTCAGCGCGCGCTGATTTGGGTACGAAGTTCAGATAGCCGCCGATTTTGGCCGGACCGTAGATCACAGACGCTGGGCCGCGAACGATATCAATCCGGTCAGAGGCACCGATCGGCGTTGGGTAGTTACCCGGGTTGTCGAGACGACGTACGCCGCGGAAGTAGGTTTCGCCTGCGGTACCGCGGACATCCAGCGAGCCGGCGACGCCGAAGAAGGACTGTGTGAATGTACCTGGCGCCAGGGCGACGAGCTCATCAATATCGACGATATCGAAACGGTCCAATTGGTCCGAACTGATCGTTGATGCTGAGCGAGGCGTTTCCAGCAAGGTCTTGTCCAGACCAAAAACCGAACCTACGTCCTGTGTCGGCAATGAGTTCAGCGAACCTTCGACAACAATCTCGTCGATTGTCTCGTCGGTTTCTTCCTGAGCAAGTGCAGGCGTGGAAAGCATTGCTGCCATCGCCGCTGCAACCCCTGTTTGCAGGGTCCTGTTTCGTTTCATTCGTACACCCTCCTGAAGGCGCTATTTATCGCAATCGCGTGCTTTACGAGCACGTCATTTTCAACTCACATGACGACGTATCGACATGTGTTGTTTTTTGGTAACACTTTGAGGAGTCACCGCTATTTTCCGCGCAATCATGGAGTGCAGCGTTCAACCCTCACGGGTGATTCGCTGCTCTGCATGATTTGCAAACTCGACGCCCCCCGAGTTCGCGCCATCGCTCAGTCGCAGATCTGATAGCGGGCACAAATGAAGGTTCGAGTGTCGGGGAACGGCGAATTTTTTGCAAGTCCGGCTTTACGCATAAGACGCTCAAACCGCTTTATTTTCGCGTCGAACTCGTCAAGGAGTTTTGCTTTGACCGGTTCTTGAACAAAAGCATATTGCAAAGAGTTGCGACTCATACTGACGATTTCAGCCCAAGTGAGATCAAATTCCTTCACACCCACAAAATATTCATCGGTGAACGTGGAATCCCACATGCCGCGATCGTCGGTCGAGAGCGCCACTGGAATCCCGGTGCGTAAATACTCTGGGAACGGGTGTTGCGAATAGTCCACAACGTATTCCAGCAACAAGTTGCTAATCAAATTTATTTCAATGAGATAGGGGCCATATCTCAGGTCGAGCATGAGATCGTCATCGGTGATGAGATTGAGACCGTGACCGATGCGCTTCGCACCGATCAGCAACGTATCGCGGACATGATCATTAGGCTCATCTACCTCGCCGGCATGAATCGCCAAGGGCAAGGCCGATTGCTGACGCAGCTCGCGCAGTACATTCAGAAAGCGCCGCGGGTGCCCTTTGTCATTGTCTTCGCGCCCGGCCATATTCAATCCGACCAAAATGTCCCGATTGTTGACGGCGAGCGCGTACAAGTTGCGCAAACTCGCTTCTGCATCTGGTGCGAACCGCAATAACATCAGCTGAAGTCGTACGGTCACACCCGTGGCTACAGCGTCCGGTGCCGCTAGTCGGGCACGGTAGATGTCGAGAACCGTTTCTGGGTCAATTGGCTCACCTGTCGGTGTCGTGGTTCGTGACAAACCGATTTGCGCTTCCAGATAACTGGCATTGTCATCACCAAGACCGCGCATATTGTGGAACAGCGCCTCGGCGCGCACATACGGGCTCACCAGCAACCCTTCCAAACGCTCCCAGTGGGTTGAGAAAAACTCTTCGCGCCCTTCTGCGTCATTCAGACGCAGGCTGTTCAACCAGCCTTTGCGCTCAGCGTCATTCAAATCGCCAAGCGCTTTAAATTCACCTTTCTCGCAGTCATTCAGCGCGTCGTACTGATACGCGGGGATATTGCGGAACAACAGCAGATACTCGGTATCCGCCTGATCGTATTCGCGACAATTGTTGATGCGTACTTTGGCGTAAAACGTATAACCGTTGGCAGCATCGGCAAGCGCAATACTCAGCCAGTCCTCGACAAACACCGAACCCGTTGTGTGGTTGTGCAAATCACCGCCTTTGGGCATTGCATGCAGAACCTGGTAGAGCGTGCGGTCATCTCCGCTTTGTTTGAGCGTCTCGAACCAGTGTTCGTTCGACTGCGCGGTGGCAGGTTTGAGCAGTCCGACCATAACGGTCAGCGCGATCCAAAGATGACGGGTAAAGCTAGGCATGCGTAGTTAGTCTCCGTTCAAGGCATGTTTGGGAATAACGAGTTCCAGCAGCATTGCGATGAACGCACCGCTGGATACCGGAAAACCGATGACGCTCGTGACAGGTGTTGGCAGCATGTCGAGCATTGGCGCAATTTGCGCCAGCGACAGACCGCCAGCAATTGCGATGGCGACGATCAGCCAATCGCGCGTGGCAGGTTTCGCGCCTTGCACGATATGCCAGCCTGACACGGTCACCATGATGAACATTAATAGCGTGGCACCTGCGATCACCGAGTCCGGGAGCACTTGCACAAGTCGCGCGACCGACGGCACGGAACCTGCGAGTACCAACAGGGCAGCAACGACCAAGCCAACGCGCCGGCTCGATACGCCGGTCATGCGGATGACACCGTTGTTCTGGCTGAAGGTCGTATTCGGGAATGTCGAGAATGCAGCTGCGATGCAAGAGTTAATCGCATCGGCAAGAATCCCGCCCTTAATGCGCTGCCAAAATGGTTTATCACCGATCGGAAGACCCGACAGGTCAGCGGTGGCCGTCAGATCACCGACCGACTCGGTTGCCGAAACGATAAAGATAGGCAGTAGAACTAACACCATCGTCATGTCGACCGAGAGCGGGAAGCGCGCTAACTCGGGAACGAACCAGTTTGATGCATTCGCCGGTGGCGCTACTGGCTGCAGTGCGCCGAATACGGCCGCCAGTGCGAAGCCAACCCCCAGGCCTATAACAATGCAGCTGGGACGCAACCATCGACCCGGCAGCCTGGATACGACAACGATAGTGGTGAACACCGCAGTCGCCATCAAGACGACATGCCAGCCAGGTAATTGGTTGCTGATGGCGTTTTGATAGCTTCTGATGAGCGTGCCGATGGTTGCCCAGATTAACGTCAAACCGAGCAGCAAGACGGTTACGCCCGCAACGTTTTGTGTAATGATCCGCCGCAGTCGATCGATGAACCGACTGAGTACCATCATGATCAGCGCACCGATCATGCACGCGACAAAAATCCGTCCGAGAATGACGTCAGGCGCTGAGCCTTGGGCATTGTGATATAGGTAAATAAGCGGGCCAACAAAACTGAAGCTGGTGCCCTGAATACTGAGCAACCCGGAACCCACCGGGCCGAAGCGCCAAATCTGAATCGCGGTCGCTACGCCTGAAATCAGCAGCGATGAACTGATCAGATACGTCGTGTCCGGTGTGTTGAGTCCCATGCCTAACGCAATCAACAAAGGCGCGGTGACGATTCCGCCAAACACGGCGAGGAAGTGCTGCAATCCGATCCAGCTACACAACAGCCAGGGTGGACGATCGCCGAGTGCGACGCCTGTGCGTTGTGTGTTTGGCGAGATTTGTGCGGAAGACGTATTCATCGCTTCTGAATATACAGACTTATGCGGTCGTGTCGCGCGTTCACCTTGCTGAGCTGTGCACACGCGGTTTAGCATCACCGATTCATTCTTGAGAGGAGTATTGCGATGTCATCGTTTGTCGAGCAAATGCCAAAGGCTGAGTTGCATGTGCATCTGGAAGGCACGCTAGAACCCGAACATATCTTTGAGCTTGCCGAGCGCAATAACCTAACGCTCGACTACGCCACCCCTCAGCAGGTCATTGATGCGTATGATTTCGATGATCTGCCGTCGTTTCTCAAGATTTACTACGCTGGAATGAATGTGCTGCAAACCGAGCAGGACTTCTATGATTTGACCTACCGTTATTTCGAACGCGCGGCTGCGGACAACGTGCGCTATGTTGAGCCGTTCTTCGATCCGCAGGGTCACACCACGCGCGGTGTCGAGTTCGCCACCATCATTGACGGGATTGCGCGCGCGCAGCACGACGCCAAACAAAAGCTCGGTGTCGACTCACATCTGATTATGTGTTTTCTGCGCGATATGAGCGCGGACTCCGCGATGCAACATCTGGAAATGGCGGAGTCGCATCTGGACAAGATTATTGGTGTGGGTTTGGATTCTGATGAGAAAGACAACCCACCGCTGAAGTTCGCAGACGTGTTTGCGCGAGCACGTGCGTTAGGTCTGAAGTTGACGATGCACTGTGACGTGAATCAGGAAAACAGTGTCTCGAACATTTGGGATGTCGTGACCAAAATCGAAACCGACAGGATTGATCATGGGGTCAACTCGCTCGAAGATGAGGCGTTGTGTGATGAGATTGTGCAGCGCGGACTGGGTCTGACCGTGTGTCCTGTTTCCAATCGTTTTTGTACACAGTCACTGACGGGCGATGAGATTCGCTCAATGTTGCAAAAGGGCATGCGTGCGACGATTAACTCGGATGATCCGGCGTATTTCCGCGCTTATATGACCGACAACTTCAGAGCATTGCAGGACGATGCAGGGTTCACCAACGAAGAGCTTGTGCAATTGACGCGCAACGCTTTTGAGATCGCATGGATTGATGACGACATGCGTCAAGGTTACGTCAACGAGATCGACGCTTTCGTTGCGGCGCATGCATCGTGATGACTCAGTTCCGTGACACGTCAGGTGTCCAGCACGGATGCGTCGCCTAGTGCGCACGTGGCTTAAGAACCCGCTGGCGATATACACCGGCACGCCGCACGATGCCGGCGGTGGCGTGGTGGTCACAGATGGTATCGTCGAGCAGCTTGTCCCTTCCGGAGGCATGCCAGATAGCGAGGTTGATCGCACGGAAGATGTGAGTCCCTATGTTATCGTGCCAGGCTTGGTGAACTGCCATCACCACTTCTACCAGACGTTAACGCGCGCTTTTCCCGCGGCACTGGATAAGTCGCTGTTCGATTGGCTCACGGCGTTGTATCCGGTCTGGGCGCACCTGGATGAGGACAGCATTCGATTGTCGACGCGGCTCGCGTTGGCAGAATTAATGTTGTCCGGCTGTACGCTTGCGAACGATCACCACTACGTGTTCACCGATGCGCTCAACGATGCGATCGACATTCAGGTGGATGAGGCAAAGAGGCTGGGCATCCGGGTCACGCTGACACGCGGCTCCATGAGCCTTGGGCAATCCAAAGGCGGATTACCGCCCGATCATGTGGTACAAACCGAGGCCGAGATACTGGCCGACAGTGAGCGCCTGATTGCCACGCATCACGATGCCAGCCCTGGTGCAATGACGCAGATCGCGCTGGCACCGTGCTCGCCGTTTTCGGTGACTGCTGCGTTGATGCGCGATAGTGCGGCACTGGCGCGTCAGCACGGCGTGTTGTTGCATACGCATCTTGCCGAGACCGAAGATGAGAACGATTTTTGCCTGCAACAGGTCGGAATGCGGCCGTTGGACTACCTTGAATCCGTCGACTGGCTTGCCGACGACGTCTGGTTCGCGCATGGCATTCATTTTAACGACGATGAAATTGCGCGGTTAGGCGCGGCGGGTAGCGCGATCTCGCATTGCCCGAGTTCCAACCAAGTGCTGGCGTCAGGCATTTGTCGCGTTAACGAGCTGGAGCACGCTGGATGTGCTGTTGGACTTGGCGTCGACGGCTCGGCATCGAATGATTGCTCCAACATGATTGGTGAGGCGCGTCAGGCAATGCTCTTGCAGCGACTGCGTTATGGCGCAAATGACGTCTCGCACCTGGATGCACTGCGTTGGGCGACGGCTGGCGGCGCTGGCGTGTTGCATCGACCGGATGTGGGCACGCTTGCGGTCGGGCAGACTGCCGATCTTGGCTGCTACGCGTTGGACGAGCTCAGGTTTTCCGGTCATGGCGACCCGATCGCTGCGCTGCTGTTATGTGGTGCCCATCAGGTGCACCATCTCATGATCGCCGGGGAGTGGCGTGTGCGTGAGCGTTGTTTGGTTGACGTCGACCAACAGGCGCTCATCGCCGAGCATTCGAGCGCGGCCGTGGCATTGGCCCGTCGCGCCATCGGCTGATCATTTCGTACTATTTTGTTGTCGCCCGGCGCGTTACGCTGTGGCACGTTTCGCTAAGGGGGAGACTAACCATGAGCATTCTCAAAAAACTGCGTATCCGACAACTCGCTGCGATTTGTGGGGCTTGCGTGCTGAGTTCGTACGTCCACGCCGATGGTCACGGCGATCAGACACACGGGGCGCTGATCCTGCAGGCAGATTTTTCTGGCCTGGTCATGACTGGGGTTGCCAAGAGTGTCGATCGTGATCTTGACGTATTTAACGTGCGCCCGCTGATTCCGCTTTACGATATCGCCGCTGCTAGCGAGAGCCTTGCCTACAACGCGCAGACGTGGCCCTCTGGCACCGTATTTGTGTCTGTCGTCGATCCGGGTGTTGGCACACCGAGAAAATCTGTCGTGCTGCGCACCGAAAACGACTTGTATTTCGTCAGTCCCGACAATGGCTCGTTGTCAGGTCCGGCGATTCAATATGGGGTGAAAGCGGTTCGCGAAATCGATGAGCAAGTGAATCGCCGCGCGAACACTGACTGGGCGCATACGTTTCATGGTAGAGATGTTTACTCTTATACCGGTGCGCGCCTGGCTGCCGGTGTGATCAGTTTCGACGAAGTGGGTCCGCTGCTGCCTGCAAGCGTGATGCAGTTGCCAACATCCGTCGGCAGTTATAAGGACGGCGTGTTTCGCGGCGTCGTTGCCGGCGGTGTCGATCGACTCGGCAATATCTACTTCAATATTGATCGCGCACTGTTCGAGCAAGACAAAGCCAGCTACGGCGATGTGTTCAACATCACAATCCGGCATGACGGCAAGCAAGTCTGGTCGGGCGAGGTACCGTATTCGCGTTCGTTCGGTTCGGTGGCAACAGGCGAGAACCTGCTGTTCGTCAATTCGAGTGGTGATCTGAGTCTTGCGATCAATCAGGGTAATTTTGCTGACGCGTACGGCATTCAGGCCGGTGTTGCGTGGACGATTGAGTTGGAGCGCCAGTAATGTTCCTAAAAAAAGGTCTCGTTCTGTGCGCGTTGCTATGGGTTGTTGGTTGCGCTGGCACGCAGTCCGTGTCATTGGAAGACGTTGTAGTGCCAAACGGCACTCGAGTCGAGAACGTCAGTGTCGCGTCGCGCGGTGCCAAGGTGCCAGTTACGCTCGTCGTGCCGCCTAGCGAACAGGAGCAGCGCTTACCGTTAGTGGTGCTGATTCATGGGCACGGCGGTACGCGAAATGAAGCAGGTAGCTTTGCGACGGTCGCTAACAGGCTTGCGGCCAATGGTATTGCATCGATTCGCATGGATTTCGCCGGTTGCGGCGATAGCGAAGAGTCATTTACCAAAAACAGTTTATCGACGATGCTCGCCGACATCGATGCTGCTGAACGACACGCGATGCGATGGGCGCCGATTGATGCGTCTCGTGTTGCGATGGTCGGCTACAGTATGGGTGGTCGCTTGGCGGCGATGCGCGCGGCTGCAGGCGCCGCTGCGTCGTCGAGTTATAAGAGCATCGTGATGTGGGCGCCTTCCATGGCGAACGGTGCGACGCGGTCATTCGAAATGATGGGTGGTGAAACACGTTATCGCGACATGAAAGCGCTTGCGGCTCGCGACGGTTTTGTGGCTTACACGACTCCGTGGGGGCAGAAACAACAGCTCGGTTTGCAGTGGTTTGAAGATCTCGAAGCTTCACAACCACTGGACGCCATCGCGGGTTTTGGTGGCGCATTACTGTTGATTCATGGCAGTGATGACGATGTTGTGCCATCCGAGATTTCAACGTTAACCCTGAACGCGGCGTTGCAAGCCGATATTGCCGAGCTTGCGATCATTGACGGCGCTGATCATGGCTTTGGCTTGTTTAGCAATGAGCCGAACTTGTCCGATCAGTTGACGGATAAGACCGTGTCTTTTTTGATCAGCACGCTGTAGCGCATCGCATTGGAGCAAGAGGCGACAGGCGAGGCGCGAACGCATTGGCTCGTCCTGGTATTGATCATTAGCTGCACGGTCTTGGGCCTGGCTGGCACAGACCTTGTTTTGCCTGCCGTGCCGGCACTTCCCGAAGCGTTAGGTGGCACGATCAGTCAATCACAGTTCGTTTTGGCGACGTTTGTTGCCGGGGCAGGCGGCGGTTTGATTTTGTTTGGCGCTTTAGGTGCCCAGTTTGATCAACGCAAGCTACTGTTCGCAGCATTGTTGAGCTACGGCTTGATCAGCGCTGCCGCACTGTGGGCCGCGAGCTTGCCGCAGCTCATCGGTTTACGATTCTTTCAGGGCATTGCCAGTAGTGCCCCAGCGGTGTTTGCGCCCGGCATTATTCGCAAGATGTTTGATGAAAAAGGCGCGATGCGTGCGATTGGTTTTTTGAGCAGTGTTGAATCGCTGACGCCGGCGTTCGCACCGATTGCCGGTGTTTGGCTGCTTAGCGTGTATGGCTGGCAGGCATCGTTCTCGGTGATCGCCGTGATTGCGCTGCTGCAGTGTGTATTGATTGCGGCGTTCTCGCGACATATTCCCAACGTAAAGCCGCAACGCGATGGCAGCAGTTACCGCGCGTTGTTCGGTAACGCGGCTTACCTGCGGCAGGCGGTCAGTCAGGCGCTGACGTTAGGCGCTTTACTTGTGTTCGTTTTCGGTGCGCCGGCTGTGATTACCAAGACGATGGACGGCACATTGCAGCATTTCATCATCATGCAAATTACCGGTATCGCGACGTTCATCTTCGGCGCGAATATCGCCGAGCGGTTAGTGTCCCGTTTTGGCGCGGAAGCCGTCATCTTGTTTGGCTCGTTGTTATCGCTCAGCGGCATCATCGCGATTACTGTCTACGCATTCGTCGCCGACGCTGACCCGCGCATGCTTCCCCTGTTGTTCATACCGATGAATTGCGGGCTCGGGCTTCGCAGCCCACCCGGGTTTCTGCAGGCATTGATCGCTGCCGACGGAGACGATACGCGCGGCTCGGCGCTGCTGTTGCTGCTCGTGCTGTTGACGACGGCTGCTGGCACGGCCGCCGTTGCACCATTTATTGAAATCGGCCTGCGACCGCTTGCTGTGGCAGCAACACTACTTTCGACGCTGTCGATCGTTTGTCTGCTGGTTGTTCCGAAACCCGCAGTACAAACATAAAAAAGCGGGCTGGCTCAAACCGAGCCCGCCCGCTTTTGTGTTCACGTCCTGTGTCCGGATCAGAAGCTGATTCTGACCTGGTAGATCGTGGTCGTGCCGCTTACTTCGCTGCCAACGATCAACAGTGGCCGCCACGTTGGGCTGTAGTACCACGGTACAAACGTCAACCCTTCCGGACCAAGATCCCCCGCGCCACCGGCTTCGACATCCTCCACGCTGAAGTCGCGCGTATTGATATACGACTGGAATGATGGTGCGTATGGATTCGTGACATTGTAAACAGCAATCCCGCCAACGCGCTCCAAACCTACGAATGCCAACGTCTGACCAAGTACGCGTCCAATGGCAACGCCTTCTGGTTCCGGTCCTTTGTCGTCGGACCGGTTATCAAAGCTGTCGTTCTCATCGTTCGTCGAGTTGAAGTTGTCAGGATCAAGGTTCGCGGTGATTGACTCAAGCGCATTGCCGCTATCCCAGATCTGTCGGCCTTTGCTATCCCAGATCGACAACGACCGCGCGCCATACGAGTGAATGAGATCGATCAGGCCATCGCCATCGGTATCGCCCGTTGCTGTCGCGCTTTGCAGGCGGCCGAGATTCTCGTCCAACTGCAGTTCTGCAGCGTCAGGGTAGTCGTTGGGGTCCAGCATCAGGTCGCCGACGCGTTCTTCCTCTGAGAATCCATCATAGTCGCGACTGTCACCCTCATTGGCAGTGACGATGTAGGTGCGACCCCAGCGTGAGTAGCTTGCGATGGCATCTGGCTGGTACATGCCAACAACGGGCCAGCTGCGAATGTTGATCGCGTCGTCCCGGTTGCTCGCATCCATTTCATTGCCTACGGCACTGTGGTCTTTTGTGCCGAGCGGCAGCAGTTTGGTCACCTTGGCTTTCGCGATATTGACGACGGCCAGCGCATTGTTTTCCTGCAACGCCACATAGGCGAACCGGCCGCGGCTGTCCACGGTGATGTACTCAGGCTCAAGATCCTGTGCGACGGTCGCATTTGGACCGAAGATGCGAACGCCTTTACGCAGCAACTTGTCTTTCTTGCGATTGAATTTACCGAATGTCGCGGTACGCACGCGTGCTCGTGTCACGCCGCGGCGCAGGTCGATCACCGAGACTGATCCTTCCGGATCGACGACGTAGTCGTCATCGGGCTCGCCTTCGTTAGCAACAAGCACGGTCTTGCCGTCTGGTGTAAAGGTCACCATGTCTGGTAACGCACCGACTTCTACGGTGTTCAGCAAAGATAATGTGTCCGTGTCGTAGAACGCGACCACGCCATTCATCTGTGATGGGTCGCGCTCAATAGCTACCGCGAGAATACCGCGAGCAATGGCCACGGAATTTGCAGCGCCAAGAGAATCGGCCGCATCGCTAACGTTGATCGCGGTGACTAGCGTGGGTTCTGTTGGGTCTGAAATATCCAGGACATCAACGGTCTGATCATTGGCGTTAACAACAAATGCCCGGCGCGTGCGCGGGTCGTAGGCAACGATTTCAGCAGCGCTTTCGTCAAAGACGCCAGACTCGTAGGTACCAAGTGCTTCGAGTGTGAACGTTGGCTCGAACCAGCCAGCCGAGGCGGGTGTGTGAGCCAGAAGCGCAGCGCTTCCCAAAAGCGCGGCAAGGAACGGGGATTTTTTCATGATTGTATCGCTCTCTTGTAATGATCTAATCCACAAGACTAACGAACCAATATGACAATCAGGTTGCCGCTGAACCCTCCCAGACTGGCTCGCCCTGAATATAAGTCGCCTCGATCGCTCGGTCGTCAGCCAGCATCATTTGCACAAAGAGCGTCTCCTCCAATGTGTCGCAGTGCTGCAGCCGTCGCTTCAGCAGAGGTGTTGAGCCCGGGTCAAGGATAATGAAGTCGGCCGCTTTGCCCGGTCGCAGATTGCCCAACGCGTCGTCCATGTGCAGCGCCTCGGCACCGCCCAGTGTTGCAAGATACAGCGCGCGGAAACTCGACAGCGATTGCCCGTTCAGTTGCAGGACCTTATAGCCCTCGCTCGCGGTGCGCAGCAGACTGAAGCTTGTGCCACCACCGACATCCGTGCCTAGCCCGACGCACACGCCGTGTGAGCGGGCGCGCGCCAGATCAAAGAGTCCACTGCCGAGAAACAGGTTGGATGTCGGGCAGAACGCCAGCGCAGCGTTGTGCTTGTTCAGGCACTCATGATCGTGATCATCAAGATGAATGCCGTGGGCGAACACACTGCGCTCACGCAGTAAGCCGGCATCCTGATAAACCCCGAGGTAGCTGTCCGACTCGGGAAACAGCGTTTTTACCCACGCGATTTCATCGCGGTTCTCGGCGATGTGGGTGTGGATGAGCGTGTCGGGAAACTCACGGGCTAGCTGCCCGGCAAGGCGCAGCTGCGCGCTGGAACTCGTGGGTGCGAAGCGCGGTGTGATGGCGTAGTGTGCGCGCCCTTGCTTGTGCCAGCGCTCGATTAATGCGCGACTGTCATCGTAGCCGGACTGCGGGGTGTCACGCAGATTCTTGGGGCAGTGACGATCCATCAGAACTTTGCCGCTCGCGATACACATATCGTAGCGCGCCGCTGCCTGAAACAAGGCATCTACCGAGTGTGGGTGCACCGTTGGGAAGACCAATGCCGTTGTTGTGCCGTTACGCAGTAGCTCGTTGATAAAGAATTGTGCGGTCTCATTGGCCAATGCCACGTCGGCGAAGCGTGCTTCGGCCGGGAACGTATACGTGTTGAGCCAATCCAGCAACTGGGTGCCGTACGCTGCGATGATGTCGGTTTGTGGATAGTGCACATGGCAGTCGATGAAGCCCGGCAGTAACAAACGGCCGGGATACTCGTGTACAGGGACGTTGTCAGGCAATGACGCCAGCAATGCCGCTGCAGGTCCGATGCGTGCGATCTTGCCACGCTCAACTATGATGATGCCGTCGTCGAAATACTCTATCGCGCTGTCGTCGGCCGATGCGCCGGGGTCGCGTAGACAATGCAAGATCGCCGCGCGAAATGCACGCGTACTCACAATGTACCTTCCAGCGTTACCGTCACGTCCATCGTGACTTCATCGCAATTGTCGTCGGCGCCGTTGTCTACGACGAAGAAGGACTGACCCGGTGCAAACCCGAGCAATGGTAAGTGCCACACGCCACGATGCAGGTTAATGCCTTGCTCCGGGCTGCAGCGAAACGCTTTGAGTTGCGTCGGATCAGGCGTCGCTGCGGGCGGTGCAACAACCGCGACATAGGGCAGATTCGTTTGTGGGAAGAACGCTTGAGAGCCGTTGGGGTGGCGTTCCAACAACGTAAATTCCAACGGTAACGTGCTAGGCGTGGCGCAGCGCATCACGCTGACGTTAAGGTTATCCAGATTGTCATCGACGTCGATTGCCGCGAGTCGGCTGAAGCGTTCGAAACGCGCCGCATTGATCTGGGTTTGCAGACCGCTACCGGCTTCAATGACGTCGCCGAACGGCGCAAAATCCTCTGCGTTCAACGGTTGTAAAGAGACGGTTCGCACAGTGTTCATTTGCCCTGAAGCACCGGTGTGCCAAACAGGCGCACACGGCTAACGCCACCGTCGGGGTAGATATTCATGCGTACGTGCGTCACTGGACCAAGCGCGTTCACCTCATCCGCAAATAGGTGTTGTGCATCAGCTGAAAGCTTTTGCTCCGGCATCAGCTCAGGCCAGGATGCACTGATCGCCGACCAATCCGTATCGTCTGCGACCGTATCCAACCGCGCCGCCTGAAACATAGCGCGATCAGGGTAGTTGCCTTTGAAGTGGGCGGTGTCTACTTCTATGCGCTCGATGGTGCCAAGTGTGCCTAACGCGAGTACGACCCAATCGTTGCCCGGTACGCGTCGGCGCGCCGTTTCCCAGCCGTCGCCCATGTTCACGCCGCGGCCCGGTGCATTCAGATTGCGCATCGTGCCGTAGTGCTCATCATTGCAGGCAAGCGCTCTGCCGCCGTTTTCAATCGCGAACAAGTCAACGGGTGCGCTTTTTGCAAGCGTAGCCCAGTTCGGATGAATATCACCGTACAGGCGCAACCGCGCGACGCCGCCATCCGGGAAAATGTTCAGACGAATGTGGGTAAACGGTGTGTCGCTATCAATGGGGAAAAAGTGTTGTCGATCGCCTTGCAACGTCTGTTCTGCCAGTAGTGGTTGCCACTGCATATCGTCTGCCGGAACATCCGAGTCGCACACGCAGGCTTCCAGCGATACTGCGGGCGCAAAGTTACCGGTGAAGTGCCGAGTGTCGATATCGACGCCACGAATAACGCCCGGAACTCCGATACGTACGATACAAAAATCATGGCCGGGGATTCTCTTGCGACGACTCTCCCAGCCATCCATCCACTTGCCGTGGTCGTCGTACTTGCCAGGAATGAACACAGGATCCGCTGGGTCAATCAATCGCGATTTATCGGCGAAAAAATCATCGGTAGCAAACACAACGCGCGTGCCGAGCCGTGGCTGGGCCAAATCAATCGCCGGCGCGAACGGACTGGGCTGACTAACGCTGGTGATCGCCGGTTGTTCGCCGTTCGTCATTCTGGTGTTTCCTCTTGTTGCGCGGCAGCGATCGTTTCCAGACGCCAGTACGCGATCTGGTGAATCTCGGTGATCGCCTGTTGGTATTCCTCGTTCGCGTCATGTTCGAGGCGGCGCTCAAAGGCGTCGAGAATCTCATGGCGGTTACTGAACCGAACAGCCATGACGAACGTCATTCCAAAGCGTCTTTTGTACCGATCGTTCAGGCTATTGAATCGCTCGAATTCCTCTGGCGTGCATTGCTGGATGCCAGCAGCGCTTTGCTCGCTCGTCGATTCCGCGGTGAGTTCGCCGGCAACGGCCGCTTTGCCGGCAAGGTCAGGGTGGGCATTGATCAGCGCCAAACCACGATCGACGCCAGCTGTGTCGACAATATGGGCTAGCGCTTGCGCCAAGCCATCGACATCATCATGCCGTTCGCGAAGTCCATCGCTGTAGAGCGTCTCGGCAATCCATGGCGAGTGTTCGTAGACGCCGCCGAAGGTCGCCATGAAATCCGCGTGTTGCATGTCGCGCGGACGTGGCCTGAATGCGAGCGGATGTGTACTCATGCGTTTGGGTCCGCCGGGTGCGTGGTGCGCCAATGGTTTGCGATATCGATACGCCGGGTGACCCAAACGTTGTCGCGCGCCGCGATATAGTCGAGGAAGCGACGCAAGGCCTGTATGCGGCCAGGACGTCCGATCAACCGGCAGTGCAGACCGATAGACATCATTTTGGGCGCACTGGCGCCTTCGGCATAAAGACACTCGAAGGCATCGACCAGGTAATCATAGAATTGCGTGCCACTGTTAAACCCTTGCGGCGTCGCAAAGCGCATGTCGTTGGCATCCAGGGTGTACGGCACCATCAGTTGCGGCGTCGCGTGTTGATAGTCCCAATACGGTAAGTCATCCGCATAGGAGTCGGCGTTGTAGGTGAAACCGCCGTGCTCTGCGACGAGCTGCGCTGTGTTCGGGCTGCACCTGCCCAGATACCAACCTTGCGGCGGTGCGCCGGTGAGTTCGGTGTGAATCGCGACTGCCATGTTCAGATGTTCGCGCTCGGTATCAATTTCGATATGTTGATAGTCGATCCAGCGATAGCCGTGAGTCGCGATTTCCCAACCGGCCTGCTGCATCGCGGCAACCGCATCGGGGTTTCTTTGCATCGCCATTGCAACGCCGAACACAGTGACGGGCATGTTGAAGTCGGTGAACAACCGGTGCAGTCGCCAGAAACCGGCGCGTGCGCCATAGTCGTACAGCGACTCCATATTGATATGACGCGCGCCTTCGATCGGCGCTGCGCCAACAATGTCGGATAGAAACGCTTCCGACGCCGCATCACCGTGCAGCACACAGTTCTCGCTGCCTTCTTCATAGTTAATGACGAATTGCACAGCGACACGCGCGGCGTGAGGCCATTGTGCCTGTGGCGGTGTCGCGCCGTAACCAACAAGATCGCGAGGGTAGCTCATGCCGTCTAGTGTGGCACGACTGTCTAGCGACGCCAATCCGCACCGGCACCTGCGTTGTACCACGCACCTAAAAGCGCACGCTCATCGTCAGTAATGTCGGTCAAGTTGCCAATTGGCATCGCGTTGGAAGCAACGCTTTGCTGGTAGATCGCGTTGGCATTGCGCAGCACGGCATCAGCCGAATCCAACACAACACCGCCAGGTGCGGAAACAAAACCCGGTTGCGTTGGCACTGCTGCGTGACAGCTTGTGCAGCGCGCTTGCACCACGCTCAGCACAGCCGTGAACCCCGCGCCGTAACCCGTCTGCGCCGCGCTCATGTCTTCTGCCTTCGTCGCTGCGGGTTTCGGCATCGCGAGTGCGGCAATACCGCCAAGCAGCGCTACCGCAATAACGACAGGCGTTATCGATGCGTTGCCTTTATGACGCGCGACAAAGTAGGTGCGAATAAGCGCGCCTGCCACTGTCATGCCGATCAAAATCAACCAGTTCCACTGATGCGCAAACGTCATCGGGTAGTGGTTGCTGATCATGACGAACAGCACCGGCAACGTTAGATAGGTGTTGTGCACAGAGCGTTGTTTGCCGCGTATGCCGTCAGCCGGGTTGATCGCCTCGCCAGCGGTTAACGCGGCGACCATGCGTCGTTGGCCAGGTATGATCACCATCAGCACGTTCGCCACCATGATCGTGCCGATGAGCGCGCCATAGTGAATGTACGCACCGCGCCCGCTGAACCACTGGCACAAGGTGTACGCCGCAAGCACGAGTAAAGTGAACAACGCCGTGGACAGCAACGCCGGGTGATTCCCCAGCGGTGATCGACACAGACCGTCATACACAAGCCAGCCGCCGACGAGGTAGGCAATGCCAATGCCGATCGCCATCGGTTTGGATAGCGTCATGACGCCCGGATCGATCAAATAGATTTCAGCGCCGACCCAATACACCAACGCGAGTAGGAATAAGCCTGAAAACCATGTTGTATAGGCCTCCCACTTGAACCAGTGCAACGTCTCGGGCATTGCAGGTGGCGCGCCCGCGAATTTCTTGGATTGGTAGAAGCCGCCGCCGTGCACGGCCCACAATTCGCCGCCCACCCCGTCATCGCGATCTTGCGGGTTTTTGGGTGGTTCGAGATGGTTATCAAGCCACACGAAATAGAAAGACGAGCCGATCCACGCAATACCTGCGATCAGATGTAACCAGCGACCGAGCAACGCAAGCCACTCAAAAAGATACGCGCTCAATGGTCTGCTCCCACAACAACGGTCAATTCAGGCGTGTCGCTCTTCGCGACGCGCGTACGGCGGGCAAGAATATCGGCAACCGTTGCAATCGCGATTTCGCCCGGGTGCTTGCCATCGATGTCCGGCGTGCCGATAGGGCAGGTAATGCTGTTGATTTGATCTGTGCTATAGCCATCGCGTTGCCATCGTTTGTGAAAGCGTCTGTATTTGGTGTGCGAACCAATCAACCCAACGAAGGCAGCGTCTGACCGCGTCATGAGCGCGCAACATAGTCGATAGTCGAGGTCGTGATCATGTGTCATGACAAGGTAATGCTGCTGCGGCCTGCCATGTGCAACAAAGCTTACCGGGTCGGCGACATACAAAGGCGCGCAATTGTGCGGCCAGTCGTGTTGCAGCTGCGCCTGTCGATTATCGACAGCGATACTTTCGGCATCCATGGGGCGCAGAACATCGGCGATGGCTTTGCCGACATGACCAGCACCGAAAATCGTGATGTGCAAAGGCGCTGGGCCGACACATTCGCGCAGCTCACGTTGTGATGCGGCATCTGTTAGCGTGGCCACGAACGGTGCATCAACGGGCGCCCAGGTTACCGCTGGCTGAGTAGCGTCCAGCGGCGTCGACACAGCGCTGAACAGATTCGCCTGTTGGCGAGCGATGACAGCGCGTAGCCAATCACTATCGGCATGATCCAGTCGCGTGAACAACACTTGCACGGCACCGCCACAACACTGCCCGCATTGACTGCCTAGTGCGAAGCGACGCAGGTGACGGCGTTCGCCGGTCGCAATCAGATCGCGCGCGATACGCATACATTCGTGCTCGAGGTAACCGCCACCGACGCTGCCAAACAACCGGTCGGCTGTAATCAGCATCTTGCTGCCCGCTTCGCGTGGCGCTGATCCGCGCAAGCTGGCAACCGTCACCGCAACCGTCGCAATCTCGTTGTCGATGCATTGCAGCGCGCGCTGCGGCCAGTTAAACATGGCCGCGCGCCACGTTGACTGCCCGCAGAATCGCTTCGGGCGTCGCCGGTGCGACGAGCGCCGCGCTGCCGTTATCGCCGCAGCTGTCCACTGCATCCTTGATCGCTTGATACACAGAAATGCCGAGCATGAGCGGCGGCTCGCCGACAGCCTTGGAGCGGTGAATAGTCGCCTCGTTGTTCGGCGATGCGCTGAGCATGCTGACGCGCAAATCGGCAGGGACGTCACTGCTCGTTGGGATTTTGTATGTCGCCGGTGCATGCGTGCGCAGATTGCCGGCGCCATCCCACCACAATTCCTCGGCGGTCAGCCACCCCATGCCCTGCACAAAGCCACCTTCTATCTGCCCAAGATCAATTGCCGGATTCAGCGAATTGCCACAGTCGTGCAGGATGTCCGCGCGCGTCAGTCGCATTTCGCCGGTTAGCGTGTCGATGACAACTTCCGATACGGCAGCGCCGTAAGCAAAGTAGTAAAACGGGCGACCAGAGAGCTTTTCTTTGTCGTAATTGATTTTCGGCGTCTTGTAAAAGCCGGTTGCCGACAATGATATGCGCGCCATATACGCTTGCTTGACCAGCGCATCGAAACTGACAGTCTCGCCGCCGACATGAACGTTATTGCCAGCGAAACGCACGTCGTGTTGCGGAACGTCGTAAGCCTCGCTGGCGAACTGCGTCAGTCGTGTCCGGATCTTGAGTGCGGCATTGCGCGCAGCCATGCCATTGAGATCGGAACCGCTGGACGCAGCGGTCGCCGATGCATTCGGCACTTTGCTCGTGTCGCTCGCCGTGATCTTGATGCGGTCGATATCAACCTGCAGTGTGTCGGCGACGACCTGTGCGACTTTGGTGAACAGACCTTGGCCCATTTCAGTGCCACCGTGATTCAAGTGCAGACTGCCATCGCTGTAGACCTGCAGTAACGCACCGGCCTGATTAAGGTGCGTGGCAGTAAACGAGATACCAAACTTGACGGGCGTGAGTGCAAGGCCACGTTTTAAAATCGGACTAGCGGCATTCCACCGAGTGATCTCTGCGCGTCGTTGCGCGTAGTCGGCGCTGTCGCATAGCTCATCGACAATGCGTTCAATGACGTTGTCTTCAACGATCTGGTCGTAGGGTGTGACGTTGCGCTCTTCGATGCCATAGAAATTCATCCGTCGCACTTCGAGCGGGTCTTTACCCAGATGGCGGGCGATTTCATCGATGACATGTTCGATGGCGAACATGCCTTGCGGACCGCCAAAGCCACGAAACGCCGTGTTCGACACTGTGTGTGTTTTGCAGCGGTGCGAATCGATGTGCACGTTTGGCAGGTAGTAGGCGTTGTCGCTATGGAACATCGCGCGGTCGTTGATCGCGCCCGATAGATCGGCCGACATGCCGCAACGCCCCAAATGCTCAAACGTGATGCCTTGAATGCGGCCATCGTCGTCAAAGCCCACATCATAATGCGATACGAAATCGTGCCGCTTACCGGTGATGATCATGTCGCTGTCGCGATCCAGTCGCAATTTGACGGCCTTACCGGTTTTGCGCGCGAGAATGGCTGCTGTGCAGGCAATCAATGCGGGTTGGCTTTCTTTGCCGCCGAACGCACCGCCCATACGCCGGCACTCCACGACGACGTCTTTGTCACTGAGTTCGAGCACGCGTGCGACGGCATGTTGAATTTCGCCGGGGTGCTGTGTCGAACAATGCAGAAACATATCACCGTCTTCGCGTGGCACCGCGATGCTGATTTGTCCCTCGAGATAGAACTGATCCTGGCCGCCGACGCGCGTTGTTCCGCTGAGCCGATGTGGCGCTTTCGCAAGCGCATCCGCTGCATCGCCGCGGGCCATTTGACGCGACGGCAATACAAATGATTTGGCGGCGAGCGCCTGCTCGGGATCGAGCAGCGCCGGTAAGCACTCATATTCAACGTGTGCCAACAGTGCGGCACGGCGCGCCGCATCAACGTTCACGGCGGCTACAGCGAACATGGGCTGCCCGACATATTGAACGAGATCGTTTGCGAAGATCGGGTCGTCCTCGAGCACCGCGCCGTAATTGTTGTTGCCTGCAATATCCTCGGCGCAAGCAACAGATACAACGCCAGGCGCGTTGATAACGTCGGACAGATCGATACTGACAATGCGTGCATGCGCTTCGCGGCTCACGCCGAATGCAGCGTGTAGTAACCCGTGTGGTTCTGGCAAATCATCGGTGTACATGGCGCCGCCGCTAACATGCAACGCAGCGCTGTCATGCGCGAGCGCCGTTCCTGCTGCACCTTTGATGCTCACGCTATCGTCCGAAGTTGTAGACATCAGTGGCTACCTCCGGTTGCGTGACTTCAATGAAAAAGCGATACAACAGGTTCGCGGTGGTTTCACGGCGATAGTCACTCGACGCGCGCATATCGCTGAGCGGGGTAAACTCGTTGCGTAATACCGCCATCGCGTTGCGAATCGTCGCTTCATCGAACGTTGCACCGGTTAACGCAGCTTCACAGTGCACAGCACGGATCGGCGTCCCGGCAACGCCACCGAACGCTAATCGCACGTTGGCGACCGTATTGTCGTTATTCAGTGATAAGGCAAAGCCTGTGCAGACGGCTGAAATGTCTTGATCAAAACGTTTGGACAGTTTGTAGCTTCGAACAAACTGATCCGTCTTTGGCAACGGAATGTGCACTGTTTCGACGAATTCGCCGGGTCCAAGATCATTGTCTTGATAGGCGTGATAGAGCGATTCGAGGGGCAAGGTGCGTGATTGATCGCCTTTGCGAAGCGTGAGCGTTGTATCCAGTGCGATCAACACTGGCATTGAATCACCGATCGGCGAGCCATTGGCAATATTGCCGCCAAGCGTTGCTGCATTGCGAACCGGGGCGGATGCCCAGCGTCGGATCAGATCGGCAAGCTCTGGGTAGTAATCAAGTAACACCGGAGCCAACGCGCTGAACGTTACCGCGGCGCCAACATCGATAGAAACATCGGTTACCTCAATGTTGTCAAGACCAGCGACGTTGCCCAAATAGATAACCGTATCGAGATCGCGGTATTGCTTGGTGACCCACAAACCGACATCGGTGCCGCCGGCAAGTAGCGTGGCGTCAGGGTGGTCTGCATAGTGCTGCGCAAGTGCCTCACGCGTGCGCGGCGCGATGAACTGCCGATGCCCCGATGTGGCATGTAGCGGGTCGTCGTTGCTCAGCTCCACAAGCTGTCGGATTGTAGCGGCATCGCTTGCGGCGGTATCACCGCGCTGCCAGTGGCGCTGGTCGGTTGCGACCGATTCAGTCATCATCGCGCTCGCCGCATCAACGATGGGTCGGTAGCCGGTACAGCGACACAGATTTCCCGAAATCGTGTCGTCTATATCGTTACGTGATGCTGTGCCACGTTGTTTGTAGAGTGCAAACAGACTCATGACAAAGCCTGGTGTACAAAAACCGCATTGCGAGCCGTGGCAGTCGACCATTGCCTGCTGGGCGGGATGCAGCGCACCGCCGCGCTTGCTCAGACTCTCGATGGTAATGAGCTCTTTACCATCCAGTGTGCCGATAAATTGAATGCACGCATTTACGGCGCGATAATCGAGTGCGTCGTGATCTTGGGTTAACGACGCGATCACGACCATGCAGGCACCGCAATCGCCCTCGGCACAACCTTCTTTGGTGCCGGTTTTGACAACATCCTCGCGCAGGTACTGCAGCACCGTGCGCGTTGGATCTACGTTGTTGATCTGAACGATGCTGCCATCATGCACAAAGCGTACGGTGTTGCGCATTCAGCTACCCCGATACGTGCTGTAGCTCCACGGGGAGACCAGTAACGGGATGTGGTAATGGCTGTCATCGCTGATGGTGAAGCGCAGCGTGACAGTATCCAAAAACGGTGGTGAGCCGGTTTCGCTGTTTTGTTCTTTGAAATAGTCTGCGACGGCGAACTCGAGCTCATAAGTGCCCTTTGCGAAACTGCGTTCATCCAGCAAAGGTGCCGGTGCACGCCCGTCGGCATTCGTGCGCGTCGTCGCAATTTGCGTGCGTGGCTGATCTGTCGAGAACAACCGAATCGCGACGTCGGCAGCCGGAATGCCTCTTGCGGTGTTCAGAACGTGTGTCGTGAGTTTTCCCATGCGGTTGATGCCAATGTGCTGTCAAGTAAGAGCATCGCGGGATGCGGTGGCTCTGTGGTGCAATGAATATAAACCGCACTCTGGCCTAGCGCCAGCAATGCGTCGAAGCGCTTTAGCCGATTTCGCGCCGGTACGGGATCGCCGCTTGCGCGCCATCACGTGTCACGGCAATCGCAGCGGCTTTATTGGCAAAGCGCACGGCCTCGACGAGCGTCTTGTTTTCACTTAATGCGACGATAAGCGCCCCATTGAATGTATCGCCGGCCCCAACCGTGTCTGTTGCACGAACGGTTTCACCAGCAACATGCGTGGCGCCGTGGGTATCGACAATCATTGCACCGCCGGCTCCCAGTGTAATGACGACGCGTTTGCAACCACGTTCGCTCAACGATTGCGCAGCCGCGATGAGTTCGTGATCCGTGTCGACGTTCTGTCCGACGAGGCTCGCAAGTTCGCCGCGATTGGGCGTCACAAGATTCAATAGCGGCCACAGTTCAGCGGGCAATGCCGCATTGGCAGGCGCCGGATTCAGTGCTACCGGGATACCTGCAGCATCCGCGATGCGCGCGGCCTGCATGATCGTATCGAGCGGTGTCTCGAGCTGCATCAAAAGCCACGCACTTGAGCGGATGGCGGCGTCGTGATGGTCAACATCGGCTGTGCTGAGCGAATCGTTGGCACCGGCCGCGACACCAATACAATTCTCCCCGGCGTCATCAACGAATATCAACGCACTGCCAGTATGTTGTTCGCTACAGCGACGCACAGGTGTTGTATCAATGCCGTCGGCGCTCAGCGCATCAATCGCATCAGTGCCTGCAGCATCGTCACCCACACAAGCAATGAACCGCGTTGCCGCACCAAGGCGTGCGCAAGCAACGGCCTGATTGGCGCCTTTGCCGCCACGGTAGATGTTGAACGCCTGACCCATGAGTGTCTCGCCGGGTTGCGGCAGCTCGGCAACGCGCATGACATAGTCCGCGTTCGCGCTACCGAGAACGGTGATTGGCTTATCGGCTGCCATCAATCGCTTCGATGCGCTCGGCTAGATATTCACCTGCCGTGTAGCGCGATGACAGTCTGGAGTCGAGCGCAGGTGTCAGGAAAAACGGTATCGATATGCGTGAACGATTCGCCGCGGCGTCTGTTGGGTTGATAACGCGATGGGTTGTCGATTTCACATAGCCGTTAGTGAGTTCGCGCAACATATCGCCGGTATTAACGATCAGGTCACCTTCGCGACCGTCCAAATCGAGCCAGTCACCGCTCTTGCTTAACACTTGCAAGCCCGGCGCATCGGCGACTGGCAATAACGTAATGAAATTGATGTCTTCGTGCGCTGCGGCGCGCACGCTACCCGCAGGTTCATCGCCGGACAGTGGCGGGTAGTGCAGGATGCGCAGCAAGCTCTCGGCATCAGCCAGAGATGCGCCTAAATCAAGTGTCGTGTTATTGCGCACATCTGTTGGAATGTATGTGTCCAGCCAACCCAGCAATTCACGCGCCAGCGTCAGAGCGCAAGCGCGATACGCCATGATGTCGCCGCGCAACGCATCTGGCATGCGTCCATCAGGACCTGCATGGAAAAATTCCTTGATGTCTTTGACATCGTGACCGACCGCTTTTTCGGAAACAGCCAAAGAGAAATAGCCGTGTTGATCGCCGTTCGGATCACGGTCGGATTGTGCGTAATCGAATTTTTCGTCGCTGGCAAAGAACGCGAGCCAGTCAGCGTAAATGCGCTTGAGCCTGTCTGCGGCAAGCGGATGGTTCTGCAGTAGCGCAAAGCCTGAATCGGCAATCGAATGTGTAAACGCCTGTCCGGCATCTGCCGCATGATAGTCAACCGTTTGAATGTGGTGTTCGTTCACGCTGTGCTCCGGCGAGTGGCAATCAGAATGAGTGCACTCATTGCGACATAGCAACCGCTGGCAAACCACAAGACCGCGATCGTACCGGCGTTCGCAACGATAGCGCTGGAGACAAACGGACTCACTGCCGTGCCGCAAGTTGCACCTAATAGAATAAACGATACCAGACGCGCGCTGGGTGTCGGAATTTGCTGGGTGGCGAACGACAGCATCATCTTCAACAAACCCAGGTTTGCAACGCCCCACAGCAGCGCGAGCCACCCAACCGTGCCCGCGTCGGTAACAAGCCACAATGGGAACGTGCCGAGCATGCCGGTCACCGCGCCGATGCGCAGCACGCGCATCGTACCCGCGCTTAGCACCCACCAGGCGACGAGCAGCTGCGCGATGAACATGCCTTGCCAAAAGCGCTCGACCACTTTGCCGGCGATTTGCGGTGCCGCGTCGTAGCTGGTTGTCAGGTGATTGGGCAGCCACCACGTCATCGCGTACTGCCCAAGGGTGTACAAAAACAATGCGCCGATAATGAGCCAGACAGAGGCAGGCCATTGACGCGGATCGGTGCTCGTGGCGTCGCGCTCTGGCGTGGGGAAGCGCGAAAACACGGCGAGCAAGATCAGCAGCAACGTGATGCACGCCGCGACGATATAGATCGTCGACCACAAATACCCGCGCGCGATTAACGACAGCGTCAGCAACGGCATGATGAAGCCCGCGACGCTAAACGCGCCGTCGGTCATGACCAGCATTGATGAGCGCTGCGCGTCGTTGTAAGTCGCGGTAATGGTCAGAGCCGCTGCCGGTAATCCCAAGCCGCTTGCAATGCCAATGACTGCCAGGCACACGCGCACCGTTGGCAGCTCGGCGCCGTGCGACATGATAATCAGGGCAATGGTGAAGCTGGCATACAAGCCACAAAACAACGCACGCAGCGGTGCGCGATCCAACACAAACAACGCAAGTACAGCGCCAATCAGAATACCGGTTGTGAGCGCGCCAAACGCCTCGGTCGCCTGTGTGACGTCGATGCCAAAGTGGGCGGCCATCGGCGCGCTCACCAAACCAATGGGTGCGAGCATCGACGACATTGAAAAATAGGCGAGAAAACTCGTGAGCGTGATTCTGGCAGTGTTGTTCATTCAGTCTCTGTGTTCACAACGGTCGGTAGATTCTGCCACACTGTCTGCAGCACCGAACGGCGGATACTCGAACATGCAGAAAATAATTTTTGATACAGACCCAGGCATTGACGATGCAATGGCACTGGCGTTGGCGGAATTGTCTCCCGCGCTTGATGTGATCGGTATTACGACGGTGCGCGGCAATGCTGAGATCGACGTCACGACGCGCAACGCACTGTATCTGGCTGAGCGTTTTGATATGGCGGCAGGCGTGTATCGTGGCGCTGGTGCGGCATTGGTTGTGCCTAACGCTCCGGTTCCCGATTTCGTCCATGGCGCGGATGGTCTGGGCAACATCAATCCGCCGCCGCCGACGCGCGAAGTCAGTTCGTTGAGCGCTGCGCAGTTTATCGTCGACCAGCTACACCGATATCCGGGTGAAGTCACGCTGGTTGCCATTGGCCGTCTGACCAACCTTGCGCAGGCGTTGGCGCTCGATCCGGATATCGCGGCGTTGGCAAAGTCGGTCGTTGTGATGGGCGGTGCGCTGGGACGTCATGGTCACGGTGGCAACGTCAGCCCGTGCGCCGAGGCGAACATTCATGGTGATCCGCATGCCGCGGATCAAGTGTTCGGCGCTGACTGGCCTGTCGTCATGGTCGGTTTGGATGTGACGATGCAGGTTCTGATGGACGACGCGCGCATGCAGCGCATTCGCGATCAGGGCGAGGAAGAAGGTCAGCTCCTTTATCAAGTCAGCCGGTTCTATGCTGAGTTCTACCGTGCCAACGGTCACGCCACGGGTTTCCCGGTACATGACTCTTCTGCGCTGGCCTACGTCATCGATCCGACTCTATTCAAGACAACAAAAGGCCCGATACGTGTCGTTTGCGACGGCATCGCCATCGGACAGACGATCCAGGCAGCGGCGGTGGATCGATCATTTCCGGATTGGGATGGCCGTCCGATACAGCAAGTGTGCGTCGATGTTGATGCGCAGGGTGTGTTGTCGCTCTACGAACGCACGTTGTGTCAGTGAGCGCGGTCGTCAGAGCACTGCCGCGCGCGATTGGCGAGAGTCGCCTTGTGTTGCAGCGCCGTGATCAGCAGACAGCACTAAAAACGCTGTATCAACAGGGCTGCGCAAAAATCCGCTTTCCGCACAATGAAGCGCACCACGCACACGAATCCGTGCTGATCAACACCGCGGGCGGTTTGACCGACGGCGACTGCCTGTCGCATGAGATTGAATGGCAAGCCGGTGCGCATGCCATCGTGACGACTCAGGCAGCTGAACGTGTCTATCGCTCGCGCGCGGACGACGCGCGCGTCGACACACGACTTCGCGTCGGACCAGACGCACGCGCTGTCTGGTTGCCGCAAGAAACCATCATGTTTGATGGTGGCAGGCTAACGCGTCGGCTCGATGTCGATTTGCAGCCTGGCGCGAGTTTCTTTGCGGCGGAGTCTGTCGTGTTCGGCCGCACGGCGATGGGCGAGTGTGTTCACAGCGGCGGACTTGATGATGTGTGGCACATTTGCCGCAACGAGCGACCCCTATTTGTTGAGCATTTTCGCGCTGACGACCGTTTGCATGGCGATCTTGCGAAGTGGCGTGCGCAACCCGTGACGCTCGCCGGTGGTGTCGCGATGCTGACTGCCGTGTTGATCTGTGACGGGCACGAGCAGTACTTGAACGCCGTGCTCGATGCACTAAAAGAGCGCGCACTGAGCGCCGGCGCGAGTAATCTTGGTGCAGCGTTACTGGTGCGTGCGGTGAGTGACGATGCCAGTGCGTTACGTGATGCTTTGCAACAGATTTTTTTTGCCATACAGTCAGTTGATGCGGCGAACAATCCGCTGCACAGCGTCGCCATGCCGCGCGCGTATTTTTGTTGACAGACCTCGGAGCAATGGTGTGAATCTAACGCCAAGAGAGAAAGACAAGCTGCTGATTTCCGTGGCAGCAATGGTCGCCCGCAGACGCCTTGAACGCGGCGTTAAACTCAACCACCCAGAGGCAATTGCGTTGATCAGCGATTTTATTGTTGAGGGTGCGCGCGATGGCAAGTCCGTCGCAACCTTGATGCAGGAGGGCGCCGAGGTCATCCGTCGTGACCAGGTCATGCCGGGTATCGCGGAGATGATTCACGATGTGCAGGTCGAGGCGACTTTTCCCGACGGCACGAAACTGGTCACTGTTCACGAGCCAATTCGCTAGCGAGGCGTACCTATGATTCCCGGAGAAATCTGTGTTGCTGATGGCACCATCACCTTGAATGCCGACGAACCTCGTATTGAAGTGAGCGTTGCCAATACTGGCGACCGTCCGATACAGGTTGGCTCGCACTATCATTTTTTTGAAACCAACCCGGCGCTCGACTTTGATCGTGCGGCTACACGTGGCTGGCGTCTCGATATCGCCGCAGGCACCGCTGTTCGGTTTGAGCCCGGGCAATCGCGTGATGTCACGCTCGTGCCGATCAAGGGCGACCGTGAAGTGTTTGGGTTCAACGCGAAAGTGATGGGAGCACTCTGATGGTTGCTGAGTTAAGTCGAGCCCAATATGCGGCAATGTATGGTCCGACGACGGGCGACCAGGTGCGACTTGCCGATACCGAGCTGTTTATCGAAGTCGAGCGTGACTTCACGACCTATGGCGAAGAGGTCAAGTTTGGTGGCGGTAAAGTGATTCGTGACGGCATGGGTCAATCGCAAATCGACCGCGATGGCGGTGCCGTGGACACCGTCATCACGAACGCACTGATCGTCGATGTCACTGGTATTTACAAGGCCGATGTCGGTTTGCGCGACGGCCGTATTTGCGGCATTGGTAAAGCGGGTAACCCGCAGACACAAGATGGCGTCACGATTATCGTCGGCCCGTGTACCGAGGCGATTGCCGGTGAAGGCAAGATTCTGACCACAGGCGCGTTTGACGCGCACATTCATATGATTTGCCCACAGCAGATCGACGATGCACTGATGTCCGGTGTGACAACGATGCTCGGTGGCGGCACAGGTCCGGCGACCGGTACGAATGCGACGACGTGCACGCCTGGCGCGTGGCACATCGGCAGAATGCTGCAAGCAGCGGATGCGTTTCCGGTCAATCTGGCGTTCTCCGGCAAAGGCAATGCGTCGCAACCTGCCGCACTTGAAAGCCAGATTCGGGCTGGCGCGTGTGCGCTGAAGTTACATGAGGACTGGGGTACCACACCTGCCAGTATTGATTGCTGTTTATCAGTTGCGGATGCGTTCGACATCCAAACGATGATCCACACGGATACGCTGAACGAAAGCGGATTTGTCGAAAATACCGTTGCAGCATTCAAGGGACGAACGATCCATGCGTTCCACACGGAAGGCGCCGGCGGCGGACATGCGCCAGACATTATTAAGGTGTGCGGTTTGCCCAACGTGATTCCGTCATCAACCAATCCGACGCGACCGTTTACGGTCAATACGATCGACGAGCATTTGGATATGTTGATGGTCTGCCATCATCTTGATCCGAAGATCGCCGAAGACGTCGCTTTTGCCGAAAGCCGGATTCGTCGTGAGACGATCGCTGCCGAAGATATCCTGCATGATCGCGGTGCGTTCTCCATCATAGCGTCGGACTCACAAGCGATGGGGCGTGTTGGTGAGGTCTTGATTCGCACATGGCAAACCGCCGATAAGATGAAACGTCAGTTTGGCCGCCTCGATAATGAAACCGGTAGCAACGATAATTTCCGTGTGCGCCGCTACATTGCCAAATACACGATCAATCCAGCCATCGCGCACGGTATGTCCGAGCACATCGGCAGTATCGAGGTGGGTAAGTTGGCTGATCTTGTTTTGTGGGATCCTGCTTTTTTCGGTGTGAAACCTGCGTTGATCATGAAGATGGGCACGATCGTCGCGGCTCCGATGGGAGATCCGAACGCGTCCATTCCGACGCCGCAGCCCGTCCACTATCGACCGATGTTCGGCGCGTTCGGCAAGGCGATGACCGAAAGTGCGATCACTTTTGTATCTGCGGCCGCGCAAGCGGATGACATTGGTCAGCAGCTCGGTTTGGCGAAGTCGACGCTGGCGGTTCAGAACACGCGCAACATTGGCAAAGCGGATATGCAACTCAATGACGTGTGCCCCGATATTGACGTCGACCCCGAAACCTATGAAGTGCGCGCCGACGGCGAGTTGCTGACCTGCGAGCCGGCCGACGTACTGCCAATGGCGCAGCGCTATTTCCTGTACTGAATGATGACGCTGCCGCGAGCTACGTCAGTCGACACCGATGCCGCTGAGGCCGACACCGCAGCAGATGCGTATGTGGTGCTGGATTTTCAGGACAGACATCGCCGAAGACTGACGCTGACGACCGAAGACGGTATGTCGTTCTTACTCGATTTGCCCCATACCCAGGCGTTGGCTGACGGCGATAGGTTAGTGCTGACCGATGGTCGGCGTATTCGGGTGAATGCAAAGCACGAGGCGCTGTTACATATTCGTGCGGCCGACCCACACACGCTCATGCGTATTGCCTGGCATTTGGGCAATCGGCATTTGGCAGTCGCAATGTTCGCCGATCGCATCGACATACTGGCCGATCACGTCATTGCGCAAATGGTGCAGGGCTTGGGCGGCCAAGTGACTCAAGGTCACGGTGTGTTTCAACCTGAACGCGGTGCCTATGCGCATGAGCACTAAATCACGATCGCTACAGTTGTTGCTGGGCTGGTTGTCTCCATCATTCCCAGTCGGCGCTTACGCGTTTTCGCATGGCCTCGAATATGCGGTTGAGCATGGTAGCGTGACGACCCCAAAAGCGTTACAACACTGGATTCGCGTGTTGCTCACCAGCGGTAGCGCACACGCCGATCTTGTGTTCGCGCGGCATGCGTGGCGCGCAGAGTCGACGTCGCAAATCCGTGAGCTTGCCGCGTTGGCACTGGCGTTTTCGCCGAGCGCGGAGATCAAACTTGAAAGCGTTGCGCAAGGTGAGGCATTCGCGCGCGCAACCGCGGATGCCTGGCCGTCATCTGCGGTTGATGAACTCGCTGGCCTTCTGCCCGACACATGTCCCTATCCGATCGCGGTTGCGCGCGTTGCGCGGCACCATGATGTGAGTGAAACCGCGTTGCTGAGTGGTTACGCCCATGCGTTTTGCGCCAACCTGGTGTCAGCGGCGATCCGTCTTGTGCCATTGGGTCAGACTGATGGCCAGCGCGTGATGGCAGGTTTGCTGGATGCGATCGAGAATGCAGTAGATCGCGCAATGCAGAACGAGGTTAATGCTATTGCAAGTCACACGCTGATGTCTGATATTGCAAGTATGAAACATGAACACCAATACACGCGGTTATTTCGCTCATGAGTGCGGCGCTTAGAGTCGGCATCGGCGGTCCGGTGGGCTCCGGCAAAACGGCGCTCACTGACGCGCTGTGCCGAAAGTTGCGCGAGGCGCACTCGTTAGCGGCGATCACGAACGACATTTACACCCGCGAGGATGCGCAGTTTCTAACGCGTTCCGGTGCGCTGCCGCCTGAGCGCATCATGGGCGTCGAGACGGGCGGCTGCCCACACACAGCGATCCGAGAAGATGCCTCAATGAATCTCGCTGCAGTTCGCCAAATGAGTGAGCGCTTCGACGATCTTGAGTTGATCATTATCGAATCAGGTGGCGACAATCTTGCGGCGACATTTTCGCCCGAGCTCGCTGATATTACGATTTACGTTATTGATGTGTCGGCAGGCGACAAGATTCCGCGCAAAGGTGGCCCGGGGATCACCAAGTCCGATTTGCTCGTGATTAACAAAATTGATTTGGCGCCGCTCGTCGGTGCCGATCTTTCTGTCATGGACCGTGACGCGAAAAAAATGCGTGGCGAGCGCCCCTTTGTCTTCACTAACGTCAAAGAAGGCGTGCGGGTGGATGATGTCGCGCAGTTCATTGTTGATCGTGGAGGCTTGTGACATGGCAGCGCTCAGCGAGCGCTATGCGCGCGACGGTTACGTGGTGATTGAAGATGCGATCGATGCCAAGGCGATCGCTAGTGTGCGTGCGGCTGCCGCTGCTATCGTCGACGATTTTGATATCGAGCAAAACAAAGTGGTGTTCACAACGACTGACGGCGATCGTGGGCGCGACGAGTATTTTTTCGATTCTGCCGAGAACGTGCATTGTTTTCTAGAGGAGCACACGCTCGATGCCGACGGCAATTTGAACACACCCAAAGCGCTGGCGATCAATAAAATTGGTCATGCGCTGCATGATCGCGACCCTGTCTTCAATGCGTTTTGCCGTCAACCTGTCATTGGCGAGTTAGCACGTAGCGTCGGTTTCGCCGAACCTGTGATTCAGCAGTCGATGTACATTTTCAAACAGCCTGATATCGGTGGTGAGGTGCGCTGGCACCAGGACGCCAGCTACCTTCGTGTTGACGAAGGGGCGGGAATGGGTATGTGGATTGCGTTGGAAGATGCGACTCAGAAAAACGGTTGTTTGTGGATGATGCCTGGCGAACATACCGGGCCGTTACGTGAACTCTACGATGTTGACTGGAATGAACGCGCCGGGACACTGACAACGCTTAACGATGAGCCGTGGCAGCGGAACGGCGTCGAGCCCGTGCCGTGCGAAGTGAGCGCGGGTAGCGTGGTGCTGTTTTCCGATCGTATTCCCCATTACAGCGCTGCGAATCACTCCAGCGCATCACGCCACGCCATGATCTTGCATTTGATCGAACGAGATGCCCAGTGGGCGAGTGGGAATTGGTTGCAGCGCGGCACGTTGGCGCCATTCGCTATCTAGGCTTTTCTTGCACGGCTAACGGCGTTTGCAAGAATTTGGTGTAATTGCGGGCGATGCTCGCGGATCTCGGCGTCGCTAAGACCTTCTAATGAGTGCGGAAACTTCAGCCATTGTTCCGTTTCATGCAGGTAGTAGTCCGGCACACGCTGCGTTTCGTTGCGGGTAGGTTTGTAGTAGGGCACAGCGACGCGAATATCGGCGGGCGCATTGCGCCGGGTGAGTGCCCGCAGCTGCGAAATCAGCGCATCGATCGTGTGACCGGTATCGAACACGTCATCGACGATCAGCAACCGATCGTCATGCGTGACGTTTTTGATCAGGTAATTCATGCCGTAGATCGCAATTTCGCGCGACTGCTGATCGATACCGGTGTAGGAAGAGGTGCGCACCGCAATATGGTCTGTGTCGATATCGTGCCAGGCAAGAAATTCCTGTACAGCAATGCCGATGGGTGCGGCGCCACGCCATAGTGCAAGAATAAAGCTGGGCTTGAAGCCACTCTGAACGACGGCGCTGCCGAGACGAAAAGCGTCTTCGAGCAAAGACTGCGCGCTGATGTAATGTTTGTCTGCCATGCCGCAATGTGCAATGAGTTGATAGCAGTTGCAAGTCACAGCGGTGTTAGTATTGCGCTATGAGGCCACGTACTTTTATCCAGGAGCAAGATCTCGTTGAAGATGCGTTCCGGCTGGGCGTTCAGATCTTTAATGACGGTTTCGTGCCGACGTTCGTTGTAGGGCTTTGGCGCGGCGGCAGTACGGTCGGGATCTACGTGCAGGAATGCCTGCAATATCTTGGGATCGATACCAATCACATCGCGTTGCGCACCAGTTATCGTGGCGTACAGGCGTACGACGATATGGTCAGCAATCCGGCCGATAACATTCGCGTGCATGGCACACAGTATTTGCTAGAGACGCTCAACAAGGATGATCGCCTACTGATCGTTGACGATGTGTCAGGTTCTGGGTTGACGCTCAAAGTCGTCGCGGAGCGCCTGCGCAGCAAATTGAAGCGCAACATGCCCGACGATGTGCGCACGGCGGCTATCTGGTATCGCCAGTCGGACAACAAGACAGGCGCCGCACCAGACTATTATTTGCACGAAACCTCGCAATGGCTCGTGTTGCCGTACGAGATGACGGGTCTGACACGCGGTGAGTTAGACCGTCACAAGCCCTTCGTGAGCGCGTTGCTAGCAGACGCCGTCGACGCCGAGTAACTCGCTGATAGTGAGAAAGATGACGGTTACGTAACAATTTTGTTACACACCGCTTGCTACCCTTCAACCACCTTTGCCAATGTGTTGCTGATTTATGTTGATGTTTGTTTCTCTCGTCGCCGCTCTCACGTTACTCATGTTCGCGCTGCACTGGCTGAGTTATGCCTACCTCAAAAGCCGCATTATGCGCAGTCAATCCTGGGATCTGAACATCTGCTGCGGCACGACCGACGGTGGTGGTGTTAATGCCGACATTTTCCAGCATTCAGACCTGCCGAATTTTGTATTGCTGGATACCATTTACAGGTTACCGTTTGCGGATGGGCAATTCGAAACCGTCATATGCTCGCACACGGCAGAGCATGTGGAAGACCCGGACCGATTTGATGCTGAGTTGCGGCGAGTAGGCAAGCATGTGACGTACGTGTTGCCGCCGCTGTGGGACTTAGGCGCGTGTTTTAACGTGCTTGAGCATCGTTGGATATTTCTGTCTGTCGGCAAAGCGCACACCACGCTGCCACGGCGGATTCGACTGCCATTCGCGCGCCGTATTCAGGCACGACTCGGGCAAAAAATCGCCGCCTAGGCTAGCGCGGGCTCGCCGGTATCATCGCGTCCGCTTCGGCTTCGGTGAGCTCTTCGACGACGAGTGTCCAGTAGGTAAACGTTGTGTTGACCTCGAAACGGAATGTGCCGGTTTCCCGAAACAGTTTGAGCCCGTTCAAAGAGCGTGGCTTACGAATCACGCGGCTATGAAAAAAGCCGGTCTGCGCATCGATTAGGTTGAGCTCGAAGGCAGACTGACGGCGATAGTCACTGTTGATGCGCCACGACAGCAGCCAGGGTCCTTTGGCTTTGAAGGATGCTGTTTTCGTGCTGCCATCGCCCTTGGCGTCCAGGATAATCTCGCCGGCATGGGCAGCGCCGCCGCTAACCGCAAACACGGCACACAAGACTGCTGCCAGCCGTAAGTGTCTCAAAATCAACATTTTAGTCCTTATCTGCGTGATGCATTGCGCTGTTGTGTCTACGAATTGGAGTCTGATGACCTGTTAGGGTTCCTTAACGTCCTGACAAGTCTGCCGCTAACGCTGCATGAGGATCGTTGGTATCAGGAGCCGCCGTGTCAGAGTCAAGCGATAGCGAACACTGGAAAACACAATACCGCGTACTAGTAGCGGAGCAAAGTGCGACGAACGACGAATGGTTCGCTGTGCTTCGATTTGCGCGACATGCGCTGCAGAGCATGCTGATCGGATGTATCGGTCGAAGCGATGCCTGGGACGCTCGCATCGAGACACTCAGAACTGCGTTAGGTCGGGCCGAAACCTCGGAAGAGTTGAAGAAAATCGCCGATGATGTCGATCAGTTGACGCGCGGTATGATTGCCGACCCTTATTGTGATCCATCCACGATTCGAAAGTTAGCAGATCAGTTAACAACGGTACGGGATGAGACAGCCGCAGCAATGCAGAATTTCTCGGCCCTTGCCGGACTGGTTGACGTGTCACGGTTTGCTGACGTTGAGAGCGCATCACCGACGGCGATCAGTGACGATGTTGCTAGTTTGTCTGCGGCGTTGGTTGAAGGGTTTCGCAATTTATCGCTTCGCCATGCAGAGGCCGAGCAGTTTCTTGATGAGGTGCGCGATGCGCTGGTTGAAGTTGCGGTCCTTGCGGATGCCGACGCGGATTCGGTGAGCGATCAACGAACGGCCAACGCAGCGCTCAAAAACGACGTCGACGAGCACGTTGCAGGTTTGCAATCGGCCGTTGCTGCCAGTGACGATTTGTCGCAACTGCGCCGTCAGGTACGCGCGGGTTTTGGTGCGATTAGCGCGCGTATGGAGGCGTTTCGCAGCGCGGAGGATGCACGCCTGGACAACGCATTGGAACGCAACAAAGTGTTGCGCGCTGAGCTCGGCGAGCTGCGTGAGAAATCGGACGTGTTGCATCAGAAAATTGCCGAACAGCGAGCCTTGTTGCTACTTGATACGCTGACAGGCGTGCATAGTCGTTTTTCCTATGAGCAACGCCTCGACGAAGAGATAGCGCGCGTGCAGCGTAACGGTTCGTCGCTATGCTATTCGGTTTGGGATATTGATCACTTCAAGCTCATCAACGATACCTACGGGCATCAGGTCGGAGATGCGGCGTTGCGTGAAGTCGCTGCATGTTTGGTTCGTCACACCCGAACGACAGATTTCGTCGCGCGAATTGGCGGTGAGGAATTCGTCATCTTGTTTCCCGACACCGAGCTTCGTTCTGCTATGGCCGTTTCCGACAAATTGCGCGATCAAATCGCACAAACCTCGTTCGAGAACATCGGTGTTGATCGCCCGCTGACAGTTTCTTGCGGCGTGACGGTGCAAATCATCGGTGACGATGCGGATTCGCTGTACGCGCGCGCGGATGGCGCTTTATATCAAGCCAAAAACGATGGTCGGAATCGGTGTCAGGCAGCTTAGCGGGCGTACGTTTTCTCGAGGTAGGTGCAAATGTCAGATGACTCGAACAGACCTTTCTTGGTGTTCGGGTCGTACAGATAGGGCACCTGCACTTTTCCAGCACGCGCCATTAGTGCCGTTCTGTTCGGGCTGTCCGGCGTGTAGTCCGGCATCATCTTCTGTCGCGCTGCGACGGGCAATAGCTCGCCTAGCGCTGTTTTGCCAACGTTATTCAAATAATAAGGGAGTTCGAGTTCGCACAGACGTTCGCGCACGAGGCGTGCGAATGGGCTCGACTCGAAACTCCACAACTGGAGCGGTTTCTCCGGTACGCGAGATGCACGCACGTGGATGCCATTGCTGTTGCGTAGCGCTGACGCTGCTACGGCAGGTGGCTTCGACAGCAACGGAATACCTAGCATTCCAGGGCTACGGTGACTGTACGTCTTGTACAGATAGCGCACGATGCTGGTCGACTCATACATGCGCTTGTCGGTGTTTGGGTCTATCAGAAACGGAAATTGCGACTTGCCGCCGGTATTCATCACAAACGGCCGGAATCTTTCTCCGCCGCGCGGGCATGGATACACAAGGACATTCAGGTCCAGTTGCGTCAGAGCTTCTCGCACGATGCGACAGTGTGGGCAGTTTTCGATATCGTACAGCGCGATCATGTGCTCGGGTTGATGTTCACGCGCTTTCGTGAAAAGACCGCGCGGCGCCGTAACGGTGGATGCCAGCAGCGAACTTGCGAGCTTTATCGGTGATGTCATGAATTTACTCATCATTTGCATTGCTGTTGTTCGCGTCCCAAGGTGTGGTGGCGCCGTTCGTCGCCCAGCCGCGTTGTTTTGCGAGACTGCGCAGTGCGTCTACCCGATCGATCGGCATTGGGTGGGTGCCGAGGTAGCGGTTGAATACGGTGGCTTCTGCGTTCGTGTTGATACGGCCAAAAAATGCACCAGCGTCAGCAACATGGCCATATTCGTCATGGAGCAATGCAAGGCCGAACTCATCGGCTCTTGACTCTTGTTGGCGATTGAAACCGCGTAGCGTTAGATCGGTAAAGCTATAGCCAATATTCGCGCCGCCGCTGCCGCCCGACACGGCACTGAGGAATAGCATGAGAACCGTCGCTCGACCGAGTTGGCGAATATGATCACGCTCGGCAAAGTGCCCGAGCTCGTGACCGAGCACAAACGCGAGCTCGTTTTCTGTCTCGACGGCATCCAGCAGGCCACGTGTGACCAGGATTAAACCGCCCGGCAATGCCATAGCATTGGGCAGGCTGTTGTCATCGATCGCTATGCGAAACTGGTAATCGGTTTGCCAGTGGCGAGCCATGCGAGCGAGCAACGCCTCTAACTCTTGTTGCTCCGGCGACTGTTCGGCTTCTATCTCAAAAGGCGACCATTTCGACAGCCAGCGAACTTCGGTTGCTGGCGGCACGAGTCGCAACAGAATGTCTACGGCAAACACGATTGTGATCGTGACAACAATAAATGCGATGCCAATACCGGCCAGCAGCGTACCGGCTTCTGCCAGCGGGTGAGTCTTGCTGACGTTGACCGAGTCGTCTGGTAGTCGTGGACTAACGCGCATCGAAGCGGCGAGGGGCCAAACGCAACGCGGTGCCGAATGCCAGCATTTCGATACCGGCAGTGCCTTCGCGGCCACCGGCGGTGTTCGCCATGCGTGACGTCTCCAGTCGCACATTAATGACGGCGTCAAAACCGTTTCGCTTTGCTTGTTCGATCAATCGCAACAGTGCTTCACGGCGTGCGCGGTCGAGCAGTGGCTCGTACGTCTTGATACGACCACCGACCAAACTGCGCAGCCCGGCAATGATTCGCTTGAAGTAGTCGAGCGATACAACAACACTGCCGACAAACAGCTGTACTTCGCTAGCCTGCCAGTCGGGCGGTAATTTTTCCGTCGTTAGAACCGGAAATTCGCGAAATCTGCTCTCGCGCTTGCGGATACTGGCGAAGTGACGTTTCTCCAGAATCGTGCCTGTAATATAGGCGACGATGAGCAGCGTCAGCGGAATGCCGAAGTTGAGTATGATTTGTATTGCGTTGGACACCGGCGTCAGCCTACTTTGACGGCGGTACCGTAAGCGAATAACTCAGATGCGCCCTGGGCGATCGAGCTCGTCGCGAAACGCACGTTGATTACCGCGTTTGCGCCGACCGACTGCGCTTGCTTTACCATTCGCTCGGTGGCTTCGGTACGCGAATCCTGCAGTAACTCTGTGTAGCCGACGAGTTCGCCACCGACGATATTTTTGAGCCCCGCCATGATATCGCGGCCGACATGTTTGGCGCGCACGGTGTTGCCCGTAACGACGCCATAGAATTCTAGAATCTGTTTACCGGGAATAGTCTCTGTGTTTGACAAAATGACGTCGCGGCTACTGGTGAGTTGCATGTGTTCGTCTCCGTAAAGCTGAGCTCGATAGTAGCATCGGCTGTATTGTAGTGTTAGCGCGCAGCTCCGCCCTGATCATTAAAGAAATGCGAAATCAGTGTGTAACGCACGCCGCGTGTCGTCTCGCGGACTTCATGCAGCAACGCAGACGAAAAAATGAGTGCTGCGCCTGCAGCCGACTTGTACCCGGCTTGGCTGTATTCCTTAAAGACGACATCGCCACCGTCGTAGTCATCATTCAGGTTGAGCGATAACGCAAACTTGCGGTGCGCGGTTGCCGCCGTGACATTGTCCCGGTGACCAACGACGCTGCCCTCGCGGGCGCCTTCATAACGCGCAACGTGCAGATCCTCACGGCGCGTGACGTCGAATGCAAATGACTTCTTGATGACTGGCACTACACGTTGGAAAATCCGCTCATCCAGCAACTGTTGTGTCGCCTGATCCTTAATGATGTGATCAACGCGATCCTGACGATTGTAGTCGTAGACAGGTATCTGGTAGTCGCCTGATAACTCGCCCGGTTTAGGTGGGCTGACGGTGAGTGGCGCGCCGCTCTCTACAGATTCGATCAGACGATGGCATTCGGCGCGCGAGAGTACATCGGGAATTAGCAGCACCGGTGCGTGTAGTGGCATATCGCCGGCTGGCGATGCAATGGTTTGGCTCATAAGCGTATCCAAAGTGTCGTTAAGGTCATCACTGTCGTCGAACCAGGCGTGCACCTGTCGCAATGGCGTGACCCAGATCAGTCGGTCGCAAGCTCCATGGCCTTTGTGCACGCCGAGGCCGGCGTAAATCTGACCGGTCGCATCTGCCGGTAGCGGCCATTGAAAGCCGCTCGATTGTCGCAGCGCACGATTATTTGCAGCGTTACTGTCCGGGCTGAAACCGATGACCGTGACGTTCGCGTTTTCGAGCGACTGGTAGCGTTCGGCCACGCAGCTCAGCACCTGTTGTGCGCGTGCCGCATCACAGGTGTTGAGTAATACGAGCAGCAAGGACTTTCCGCAGAGATAGTCATCGGTCAGGCGCAGCGGTCGCCCGGTTTCGTCTTTGACGTCCAGTGGCGGTAGCGGCGTACCGTGGAACAAGGGACGCACATACGGGGCGATTTTGTCTTGGGCGCGTTCGTAGGTTGTCATAGCGTTGGTCTTTTCAGCAGCTCAGCCGTCCGGTGCTTGCATGCTAAGTGTAACAGCCTAGACATGGATGCCGGCAGCCACACCTGACGCCCATGCCCATTGGAAGTTAAATCCGCCAAGGTGTCCCGTCACGTCCAGAACTTCGCCAATGCAATACAAGCCGGGTACGTCGTTGCATTGCATGGTTTGCGAGGAGACGGCATTGGTGTCAATGCCCGCGAGCGTGACCTCGGCAGTCCGGTAGCCTTCCGTGCCCGCTGGTTTGAGTTGCCAGGCGGATAGCGTCGCTGCCACGCGCGCCAACTCGCGATCTGGCCACTGACCGATCTCAGTCTCTGACAACGGTTGCCACTCGTGGTCTTGCAACGCTTGCACGAGTGCTTTGGGAAGATGTTGGGTCAGCACGCTGCGCAGTTGCTGGCGCGGATGCGCGCGCTTTGCGTGCTGCAATAGTGCGTCGACGTCAGTGTCTGGCAACAGGTTGATATGAATCGGCATGCCTGGCGTCCAGTAGCTGGATATCTGCAATATTGCGGGCCCACTCATGCCTCGATGCGTAAACAGAATGGACTCCCGGAATGTTGTGTCGGCTACACGCACCTCAGCATCCAGACTAACGCCCGACAACGTCGCGAGCCATTCGTGCAAGGCGCCGGTAAACGTGAGCGGCACTAACGCAGCACGGGTTGGCAAGACGGACAATCCGAACTGGCGCGCAAGTTGATAGCCAAAGTCCGTTGCGCCCATTTTCGGGATCGACAGACCGCCCGTCGCAATGACGAGCTTTTCCGCCTGCCACGACCCGTGTGCGCTGTTGACCGTGAATTGATCTGTATTGGTAACGGTCGTGACGTTGCTGTTCAGTCGAATATCGACACCTGCGTCATCACACTCCTTCTTGAGCATAGCGACGATGTCTTTGGAGCTGACATCGCAAAATAGCTGACCCAACGTTTTTTCGTGGTAGGCAATGCCATGCGCCTGAACCATCGCTATGAAGTCCCACTGTGTGTATCGGCTCAATGCCGATTTACAGAAATGCGGATTTTCCGAAAGGAAATTGTCGGGACTGCAGAACATATTGGTGAAGTTGCAGCGCCCGCCGCCGGACATCAGAATTTTTTTGCCTATCTTGTTCGCGCCTTCGAGCACCAAGACCTGTCGGCCGCGTTTGGCTGCCGTCAAGGCGCACATGAGACCGGCGGCGCCACCGCCGAGAACGACAACGTCCGTGCTTGGCATCGCCTTACTGACAGCTGCTGACCGACACCGGGCGACTGCGCTTGATGTCGGTAAGCCAGCACTCTTCATGAATGGAGCAATAGCAGGCATCGAAATTGACAGAACTGCCCCAACGCTCCATCAGAAGCTGTGTTCTGGGTTCCCATGGGATCAGGAACACGGTTACGGACTCACCGGGAGAGAGCACGCTGTTGGTCGGATTGCTGGTGCGATACACATCGTAGCTAAAGGCATTTTCGGCGCCGACGGTTTCCGCGATAAACGCATCCAGATCGTCGATAACACGATCACCCGACATCATATTTGCGGTGCCGACCAAGGCAGGCCCGACGCCTTTGTTCGCCAGCGTCAGCCGAAATCCCTCTTCGCTGAACGACTGCCTGAATTCGAGGTATGGCCACACTTCTGCGCGTTGCTGCTCGCGCATCGCGGTGACTTCCAGCAGCGACACGCCCATTGCAGCAACAGAGATTCCGATTGCCAGTAAGGATGTGTATAAGTTTAATCTATAGTGACGTTTTTCTTCTGTCATGCGTCTGTCCGGTGTGTTCTGGCCTGCGTGAATGTGATGTGACTCACGCTACCGATGAAGAGAGCCTATATGATGCTTGAAACGCGCTCAGGGCGCACATATACACGAGCGTAGGTTTTCCGCATGTTCGTTGATTGCCTGCACACGCGATACGAATACCAACCGTTCAAGGAGGTTAGTCATGATGAAATCACTGCCGCGAAAGCGCGTCATCGTCTCTCACTTTCTGTGCAGCCTTGCGATTGTTGCCACCGTGCTGACGGTCGTCTATTTTCTTTGGTACCCCGCGCCGTATTTTCAGATAAACGGGGCCGCCGGCGTTCTTAAAACCCTGATCGGCGTGGATCTGGTGTTAGGACCGGCGTTAACCGTATTGCTCTACAAGCCTGGCAAGAAAGGGCTGTGGTTCGACATGCTTTTCATCGGCGTTTTGCAGCTAAGTGCATTAGCCTACGGTACGACGGTGCTCTATCAGGAGCGCCCGCAATACATGGTGTTCGCTGTCGACCGATTTGTCGTTGTACCGGGCACGCAACTCTACCCGTCGCCGAATATGTCAGTGCCGATCTGCGAGGGCAGCTGGTCAGGACCCTGTGAGGTGGCCGCCGTATTGCCTGACGACCTCCAGGAACGTGAAGCTGTGCTGTTCCGATCGATCGAGCAAGGCGTTGAATTAGAGCACCAGCCTGAGTACTGGCAGCTGTTACCGACGCAAAGCGCGTTATTACTACAAAAGGCGAAACCGCTTGCCGAACTCGCCGATACGACGGCCGATGCGCAGCGGCGTATTGCGCGCTTCGTCGGCGCTAGCGGGTATGATGTCACCGGGCTTCGATATTTGCCGGTCGTCAATGGGCGCTTGCAGGCGATGACCGTGGTCATTGACAGCAATGATGCCAGCCGCGTTGGTGTGATTGCGATTGACCCCTGGCGAGCGCAAGGAGAAAAAGATTAGTGACAGCAACCGGCCGCAACCGCTGAGCCGCACGCAACGCGCAGGGCGCTGGATCGGCCCGATCGTGTTCGGCGCGATGTTGCTGCTAGAGCCGCTGCAAAGCAGCATGAGCGCGGAAGCATGGCGCGCCGCAGCTGTCGGGTTATGGATGGCGACCTGGTGGGCGAGCGAAGCGATTCCGTTGCCTGCTACCGCAATGTTGCCACTTGTTTTGTTCCAGCCGTTAGGTCTCGCCAGTATTCGCGCTGCCGCGGCGCCGTACGCGCACCCGAGTATTTTCCTGTTTCTGGGTGGTTTCATCATGGCACTGGCGCTGGAGCGTTGGGGTTTGCACCGGCGCATTGCGTTAGCCGTACTTGCGCGCACAGGGACAGAAGGCAAGCGACTGATCGGCGGTTTTATGCTGGTGTGCGCTGGCCTCAGTATGTGGATGACCAATACATCAACCACAATGATGTTGTTGCCGATTGTGTTGTCCGTCATTGCTGTTCTGCGCGAGCAGGTGAGTGGTATTGGCGATGAGCAACACGGACACTTTGCATTGGCGCTGCTCTTGGGTCTGGCATTTTCGGCCTCCATTGGTGGGCTCGGCACGCTGATTGGCACACCGCCGAATGCGCTGTTGGTCGGTTACCTTGCAGACAACCACGACATCGAGATCAGCTTCGCGCGGTGGATGCTGGTTGGGATTCCTGTATCGCTAGTGCTGTTGCCGACGGCCTGGTGGGTGCTGACCTGCCATTTGTTCAAGGTCAACATACCGGCAAGCGCTGCCGTGCAAGAGCACTTGGCTACGATGCGCCGTGAGCTCGGACCGATGCGCGTTGCTGAACGTCGCGTCGCCATCGTTTTCGCCTGTCTTGTTGCTGGCTGGATGTTGCGCGTGCCGCTGCAAAAAATGTTTGGAATAGTCGGGTTGTCCGATACGTCTATCGCGATCGCTGCCGCGATTGTTCTGTTTCTTGTGCCAAGCTCAGACCCGCAACAGCGCTATTTGATGCGCTGGGAGGACACGAGCCGACTGCCGTGGGGCGTGTTAGTACTGTTCGGTGGTGGGTTGTCGTTAGCGGCAATGGTGGACCAGTCTGGTCTTGCTTTGTGGCTAGGTCAGTCGCTCGCGCCGCTCAATGGTTATGGGGTAGCGCTGTTGATGCTTGCGGCCGTGACACTGACTATTTTTCTGACGGAGCTCACCAGCAATCTTGCCACGACGGCAACGCTGTTGCCGGTGATGGGAGCGATCGCGCTGCAAGCCGGGTTGCCACCACTACTACTCACGGTTCCCGTGACCATAGCGGCCAGTTGCGCTTTCATGTTGCCCGTCGCCACCGCGCCAAACGCGATCGTGTTTTCAACCGGCCGAATTCGAATCAGCGACATGGTGCGCGCCGGCGTTTGGCTGAATCTACTGGCGATCGTTGTCGTGTGGGTGACCGGTCGTTTCGCGGCGCCAGCGTTACTCTCTTAGGCGCCCCGTAGCTGACTCGTTATCCGGTTGTCGTTTGGCGTAGCGCTCTACGCGTCACTGTCGCGCTCGCAGTGTGTGGCGCGTTGCGCGGCTTTTTGCGCTTCGCGCCTGACATACCATCTCACGATATGCCCAACGCCGAATAGTGCTAAGAAGCCGCGGGTGCGGGCAAACAAGCGGTAGCCGACGTTGATCAACGGGCGCAACCGTTTGGAGCCCCAAAACGCCGCCATTTTTGGCATACCGAGTTGGTCGTAGATGTATTCAAATGCGTCAGGCCCTTGTAACCAGTGATCACTGCCGACGCGGATGTACATTGCTGACATCAGCATGCGCTGATCGAGGCCTGCCTCGGCTGCGTCGGCATCAGCGAAGTCGGTAGACGAGCAGTCGACTAACGTGAGTACGTCGCCGCCATCAATCTTCTTCAACTCTTCCATTTCAGCCCGACAAATCGGGCATGAACGGTCGTGATAAACAACAATGCGCTCATTCGGTTGCATTGATCGTCCAGTCATAGTCGTAAGAGACATCAGTATAGTCGCGCCGAAGCCGTGTGGCAGTCGGCGCATCAGCGATACTGGCGAGGTATTCCCGAACGGCGGCTTGCGAGTCGCCGAAATCACTCGCATACCAATCGAAAATCGATGACAGCGTAAGCGTTTGCTTGCTGCTCGATACGCCGCGACTGCTGGCGAGATAGTGTACGGCAGCGTCCGCCAATTGCGTTTCCAGAGTGCTGCCGGAAAAGGCCTTAGCGCTAAGGTCAGGGCAGCCAATGCTGGCGCAATTGACCGCAAAGTGCACACGAGGCTCTTGCCAGACGACGCGCAGAATCTTGTGTTCGATGTCATTTAAGGACAGCGTTTTTCCGGCCGTTGCAAAGAGCGTCTCGTCCCAGGGTCCGCTGTTGGGCAGCCCACCGCCAAGTGACAGGATGGACTCGGTCGGCCAGTCTTGCGCGACGCGTTGCAGCGTTACCGCGTTGTAGACATTGATCCAGTAAGCCATCTGTTCATTGCGCGAATAGTCGCGCGGATCAGTGTCTTGCATGGCCGTGAGATACGTGTTGAGCAGCGGCATACCGGTTTCAGCGAGTCTGCGATAGTCGACACGATTGACATCGTTATCGTAGGCGACCACATAGCGATCGAGGACCTGCTGCCACTGGCTGTGATCAATGTCGTGATCATACTTGCCGGTGGACACAGACCAGAACGACGCCTGGGGCGCGGGTTGTCGGTGACAGGCGGCGAGCGTGATGGCGAGTAATATCGCAGCCGCGAACCCGTGCAAGCGGTGTGATTTATACATCGGTAATCGTGTCCTCGTCGGACGGGTTGATGGCATTACGCAGCGCCGGGGTGCGCCATGCGAATGCCAGCGCGGCAACCATCAAAATACTGTCCAGCACATATGGCATTTGTGGTGACCATTGGTACAAGCTCAGGTTAATCACGGGCACAATCGAAAAACCGGCAGCTGTCACGGCACCGGTGATGCCGGCAATGGCGCCTTGCTCATTGCCGCTGACGGCCAGTGATGCTGCAGCGCTGTAGCCTGGGATGGCCATACCAGCGCCCAGTCCATTGAGCATCAACGCAAACGTCATCGGTGCAAAACTTGAGCTCAGCGCCATCGCTATCTGTGCCACTGCAATAATGGCGGCGCCAGCGATCATCATGAATGACGGCGGCAAACGAAAGCGCTGCACGAGCACGAGTTGTGAAAACAAAGCGGCCAGCGCTGATGCGGAAAGACCGACGCCGACGAATTGCGCGGCGTTCTCTGCGTTGAATCCGAGTCGATCAATGAAGTAAAAAGCGCTGGTCTGCATCGGTGTTGCGACGGCAAAGCTCACCGCGAAACCAAACATCACTAACGGTCGGATACGCGGGTCGGTCATTGGCAGACGCTTTTGCACAGCGGTCTTACCCGGGGTGGAGTTCTCTGGCAGCAACCACGCAATCGCAATGCCTGTACACACCACGAGCCCAACGATGCCCCAGAGCGGCGCGAGCAAACCAAACACACTCAATGACGCGCCAATCGCCGGCCCAAGCACATTGCCTAAACCGAACGCGGCAGACATACCGGCAATGGCGACGGTTCGGTCGGCCAGTGTTGTGCGGTCGACGATATAGGCCTGGGAGGCGACCCGGATCCCGGGACCGATCAGACCATAGATACTGCGCGTCACGACCATCAGCGCATAGACGGTCATGATGGCAGCCCCACCGGCGAGGCCAAAGTTAATGGCAGTGATAAAGCTTGTCGTTGAAACGATGTAGCCCAGCATGCCGATTAGAATGACAGGCTTTCTCCCCCAGCGGTCGCTCAGGCGTCCCCAGTACGGACTGAACAAAACCCACATCAACGCGGAGGCTGAGAAAATCAAACCCACCTGACGCTCGCTGAGACCGAGCTCCCGCCCGATCGGTGGTAGTACCGCGAACGTGACGGTTTGCCCCATGCCAAGGCACATCACCGCGCCTAGCAACAACGCAAACGCAACGCGTCGTTCGCTGAGCAGCGAAGCTGCGGGTTTGGATTCGTGGGCGCTCAACGATGCGGCAACCGTATCGACATCAGTGTTATCCGGTGTTCTGCAGACCCTGAGCGATACCGTTGACGCTGGCAAGCAATGCATCGAGCAAAGCGTCGTCTGTGCGGTCTGTCTCACGCCACTGGCGCAGCAAATCAATTTGCAGCAGGCTCATCGGGTCGATGTACGGGTTGCGCAGCAAAATGGTTCGTTGCAGTGTTTTGTCCCGATCCAGCAAGTGCTCCGTACCGTTGAGTTTCAGGATCATGTCGACGGTCAGATCAAACTCCTGCTGGATGAGCGGAAAAAATTGCTCGTGCAGATCTCCGGCGAGTTCGGAATATTGCGCTGCGATTTCAAGATCAGATTTGGCGAGCACCATTTCCGCATCGGCGAGCAGCGCCCGCACGAAATACCATTCCCGGAACATCTCGCCGAACGCATCTTCGCCGAAGTGCTCGACAGCGCGCGCAAGCCCCGTGCCGAAGCCAAACCAGCCCGGCAGTATGAAACGGCTTTGCGTCCAGGCGAAGACCCACGGGATCGCCCGCAGGTCGTCGATACCGCGTTGATCGCGACGCGACGCCGGCCGGGACCCGATGCGCATTTTCTCGATAACATCGATGGGTGTCGCGGTGCGGAAGTAGCTGAAGAATCCTTCTGTATGTCGGGTCAGTTGCTGGTAATGGCGACGACTCTCATCCGCCATCACTTGCATCATCTGCGTCCATTGCGGTTTATGGGTGTCATTACGTGGCAGTAACTTGGCACCGGTTACCGATGCTGCCGCCTGTTCAAGCGTACGTAATGCGATACCGCGCAGACCAAACTTTTCGTTGATGATTTCGCCTTGCTCTGTCACTCGCATGCGTCCGGCGACGGTACCCGCAGGTGCGCCGTGCACAGCGTCGTGCATCTTGGTACCACCGCGACTGACCGTGCCGCCGCGGCCATGGAACAAGGTGAGTTCGATGCCTTCAGATTGCAGTATCTCAAGCAACGCCGCTTGCGCTTGATGAAGCGCCCAGCGCGCTGATGCGAGTCCGCTGTCTTTATTGCTGTCGGAGTAGCCGACCATCACTGTCTGGCGCTGTTCACGTTGTTGCAAATGTTGGCGATACACATCGTTCTTCAGCAGCGCCTGCATAATCCCGGGGCCGTTTTGCAGATCCGTGACCGTTTCCAGCAGCGGTGCAATATCCAATGGCACCTGCCCACGTCTGTTACCCAGCTCCGCCCACTGCGCCAGTAGCAGCACGGAGACAACGTCGTCCGCGCCCTGAGTCATGCTGATAATGTACGGCCCAATGGCTCGCTGGCCATATTTGCGACGGCAAAATCCGATCGTCTGAAACACCGCCAGCGTCTTGCGCACTTTTGTATCGTTCTCATTGGCCGGTGCTTCACGGTTAGCGATGGCATCGCACAAACGGGTCAGACGGTCTTCGGGGTCGCGGTCGAGCCACTCGTCGTCACCCAGACAAATGCCGATGACTTCGCGGTGCACGAGCGAATCCTGACGAATATCGAGCGTTGCCATATGAAAGCCGAAGCAGTCAATCTTGCGTTGCAGGCGCTGTACGGCGAACAGACCGGCGTGAGTGCCATGGTGATCGCCAAGACTGCCCGCAATCAATGCGATGTCTGCTGCAAATGCCTCTGGTGATTCGTATGGGAACGCTGCCTCGTCATAGGTCGCCTGCAAGCGCGCCTGCACCAGTTTGAGCAACACGCGATAGGGCATATCGCGATGGCGATTCGGGATCTCCCCCCAGGCTTTCGAGAAATGTTGTCGGTAGCTGTCAATCGTCTCATCAATGCGTGGGTCGAATTGAATGCGGTCGCGGCACTGACTGAGCTTACCCGCAACGGCTGCACACTCACGGTAGTACAGGTCGAGGATCAGATTGCGCTGACGTGAGAGCGTATTGCGAATCGTCTTCGCGCCTACGTTCGGGTTGCCATCCATATCGCCGCCAACCCAGGAGGCAAAACGAATCAGTGTTTTCAGACTCTCATCGGCAACTTCTGCGCCGTACACTTCATCCAGCGCATCGCGCAGATTTTCGTAGAACGGCGGGATAACCCGATACAGCACATCGGTGAGAAAAAACAAAACGTGTTCGAGTTCGTCGGCAACCGTCATGCTCTCGCTAGGGTGCTCATCTGTCTGCCAACCGGACGTCACTTCTGCGCGAATGACGGCAAGCGCTGCATTCACTTCTTGCGGCGGCATACCTTCGTCGAGCAAGTCCACCAGTTTGCGAACAATCAATTGTTCTTTACGCAGGATCGTGCGTCGCGTCGGCTCAGTCGGGTGTGCTGTGAACACCGGCTCGATTAACGTATCGCCCAAGGCAGTCAGAATGTCATCGAGTGCCAGTCCGGCGTTCTTGCATTGCGCGAGCATGTCGTACACACCGTGTGGCTGATGCGCATCATTCTCTCGCATGTATTCGCGACGACGACGGATGCGATGGACTTTCTCTGCGGTATTCACAAGTTGAAAATAGGTCGAGAACGCACGGATGAAATTCTGTGCCTCAACGGCATTCATACCGCTGACCGCCTCTGCCAGCTCGGTAGAAGTAGTTTGTCCTTCGCGGCGCGATATCGCGATGCGACGCGTCGTTTCCACGCGTTCGTAGAACGCTTCGCCGCATTGTTCGCGAAGCAGTTCGCCGACCATGCCACCCAACGTGCGCACGTCTTTTCGCAGCGCCTTGTCCTTGTCGGCAAACACGAGATCTTTTCTACTCATCACTGTCTTGTTCATAGTGGTCTAATCGCGAAAATTGTTGAATTGGAGCGGCAGACCGAGATCTTCTTCGCGCAGCACTGCGATTACCGTTTGTAGATCGTCGCGCTTTTTTCCGGTGACACGAACCTGGTCGCCCTGGATTGCTGTTTGCACTTTGAGTTTTTTCTCTTTAACGAGTTTGACGATCTTGCGTGCCGTGGCGGTTTCGATGCCTTGCTGCACGGTCACGGATTGGCGCGCATCGCTGCCTGAAATCACTGGCTCCTGAACATCAAGGCATCCAATGTCGATCTTTCTCTTGGCGAGTTTCGCTCGCAGGATGTCTAGCATTTGCTGGAGTTGGAAATCGACTTCTGCTTTCAATTCGACGCTCGTTTCTTCGAGCGTGAATTGTGCGCCGGTGCCTTTGAAGTCGAAGCGTGTCGTCACTTCGCGATTTGCCTGATCGACCGCGTTTGTTAACTCGTGCATGTCTACTTCTGAGACAACGTCAAAAGATGGCATGGGTTGTGCTCCTTAGTGACTTGCGACAGCAGGATCGCTGCCCAACGGCGTTTGCGGGGTTTCGGCAACCAGTTCGTCGATCAGTGCGATCATGTCTGCCTTCATCTTCGTGTAATACTCGCCAGTGCCAGGTCCGGAGAAACCGGTATGGATGTTGCGGACGGCGCCTGTGCGATCGATATAGATCGTCGTTGGGAAGGCGAGTACACGATCGAGCATTGGCAGCGTTTCTGCGGCCTTGGTTTTGTCGGAGATACCAGCGAGTAGCGTTGTGTACTGGATGTTGAATTTCTCACGGAATTTGAGGATCTGGGTGCGCGCGATGTCAGCATCTTCAAAGTGCTCGTACATCAGTGCGATGATCTCGACGCCCTGGTCGCGGTATTTAGGGTAGAGCTCGGCCATCAGCGCCGCTTCGTCGTGGCAATTGGGGCACCATGTGCCCGCAAGCGTGACGATCACCACTTTGCCGGCGAAGCGTGGGTCGTCCAGCGACACACTGTTGCCCGTTTCGTCCGGGAACGTGAACTCGAATCGCTCATAACCCTCGCGAAGCATAGTGAGCTGAGACGGGTCGGTTAGGGCAACGGTTTCGTCACGGCGTGCCGTCCAGTCTTCTATCGATTCGGTACCACTCCAGAACTTGCCGGTGAGTTCGTCGTTGTCATCCAGTGTCGCGGTAAACAAGAACGCGTGGGCGCCATCGAATGTCGATAAACGCAATTCATCGCCATGTACGCTCCCGCCGAGAAAGCGATAGTCGCCGGTTTCGGTCAAGAAAGTGCCGAGCAGCCGGTTGCCGCGCTGCTGGAACTCACCTACCGCCGGATAAACCGTGCCATCGTCCTCGGTAAAGTTGACCGCCCAACGGCCGGACAGGTCGCGCCCGGCTGCCGCTTGGTTGGTTTGCTGCGCGCGCGCACCAGGTTGTGCGCGAAACGGCATGACTTGGGTCTTGCCGTAACGCTTCACCAGTGTGAGGCTGCCTTCCAGGCCTGTCTCAGTCAGCTTCGCATCGATGCGGTTGTTAAAGGCTGGGAACTGAAGCGTCAGGCGGCCATCGCTGAATGTGGCATTGGGCACTTTGACGCGCTCCGTACCATTGATCAGCGTCGCGCTGAGGGTATCGCCATCTCGCGCAAGCTCGACGCCAAGCTGTGCGTCGCCGCCCGGCAACGTGATATCGGCGTGCCATGTGCCCGAACGCAGTTCGGTCGGTGTATTGGTCGCCGGTTCACTATTGCATGCGCTTAGCAATACAGCGATCAGCGCGCAAAAAACAGCGCTCGCCCGGCGCAGGCGTAGACGCAAAAAAATCGTTGGATGAACTGACTTCCCGTTGGCATGCATGGCTTCAATTCCGGTACGCAAGGTAAGCCATTGATGGTATCAGACGCACGCTGCGCAGGCGCTTCGAATCATCTGTAACCTTCAGCCTGTAGCGTGAACAAGCGAGCGTAGCGTGCGTTGGCCTGCATCAACGCTTCGTGGCTGCCGCGCTCGGCAATGTGACCCTGATCCATGACGACAATGTGATCGGCTCGCCGTACGGTTGAAAATCTGTGCGAAATCAGAATCGTGATTTTGTCCCGGGTGAGGGTTCGGAAATGCTCAAACATGTCTGCTTCCGCGGCAGCATCCATTGCTGCGGTGGGTTCGTCTAGGATCAATACATCAGCCTCAGTGCGCATAAACGCCCGTGACAGCGCGATTTTTTGCCACTGACCGACGGAGAGCTCTTGCCCTTTAGCAAACCAGCGACCCAGCTGGGTATCGAAACCGTCCGGCATGCGCTCGACAAATGCCGCTGCCATGCCCTGTTCGGCGGCGTTCTGCCAGCGCTCGCGATCGTCATAACGACGCACGTCGCCTGCGCCGATGTTCTCACCCACACTCATTTGATAGCGCGTAAAATCCTGGAAAATCACGCCAAAACGGCGCAGCAAAGCATCCTCCGACCAATCTGGCAGTGGCGTCCCATCCAGTTTGATGACGCCTTCATCGGGTGCGTACAGTCCAGTTAGCAGCTTGATCAACGTCGTTTTGCCAGCGCCATTTTCTCCGACCAGCGCGAGCGATTGGCCTGGGGTAATAGCAAGGTTAATGTCGACGAGCGCCGGTGTGTCGGCGCCGGGATAGGTAAAGCTGACGTGTTCAAGTTCCAGGCCACTGCCCGGCGTCTTGCCTGTCTGTGCGCGTCCGTTCGCAACCGGTGACGGCTGATCGAGATATTCGTAAAGATTCGATAGGTAGAGATTGTCTTCATACATCCCGCCAATGGATGCAAGGCTGGCGCTGACGGCAGCCTGCCCTTGCTTGAAGATCAGCAGATACATCGTCATCTGACCTAACGTGATGGTTCCGGCGGCCGCGGCGATAGCGATCCACCCGTAGCTCAGGTAGAACGCCAGCAGACTGATGATGCCTAACGCGAATCCCCAGCTTTCACGACGAATCGTCAGCGCGCGGTCTTCGGTAAACAGGCGGGCGAAAATATCGCGATAGCGTTGCAGGAACATCGGGCCAAGTTGAAACAGTTTGACCTCTTTCACATGGTCCTCACGCGCCAGCACGGTTTCGAGGTACATCTGCTTGCGCGAATCCGGAGAGCGCCAGCGAAACAATCGGAATGCATCGCCAGAGAATTTGGTCTCAGCCAGAAATGACGGCACTCCGGCCAGAAGAAGCACCGCGACTGCCCACAACGAGAACTGCGCCAGCAAAATTGCATAGCTGATCAGCGAAATGCCGTTACGAATCAGCGCAAATGTGCGGTTGACGAGACTGAGCGGTCGCGATGAAGCCTCGCGGCGCGCGCGTGTCAGTTTGTCGTAAAAACTCGCGTCCTCAAATTGCGCCATTGAGAGCGTCAGCGCCTTGTCGAGAATCATGACATTGACTCGATGCCCGAGCTGCGCCCGCAGCAGGGACTGGCACAAAGTGATGGCGCGCTGCGCGGCACTACTGGCAAGAAAAAGGCCTGCCTCAACGGCGACCCAACCTAGCGCCGCATCTGGCGGCGCTTGCGTGTCGACTGCCAGTACGACGCTGTCGACAATAAGCTTGCCAACCCACGCCATCGCTGCGGGCAACAGGCCAGCAATGATGGTCAGTGCGCCTAACCACAGCGTCAGCGGTTTGCTGGTACTCCAGACAAGCGCAATGGCATCGCGGCTGTAAGCGAATACGCCGACACCGAAACGTGTCTGCGACTCGGGCGCATCATCTGGCGGCACGCGGCTACTTCAGTGTGCTTTTGGCATCGCGCAACAGCGCAACGTAGCGTGGCGTCAAACCGGCATCGGCATAGACAGGGTCGCCGTGGTCGTCTTCCTGAATCACAGTGTCTCCCGGCTGATAAGGCATTGCTGCCTCTGCCGCATCTAACGCTGTGTGCAGCAAGTCTGCGATCACGGTGTCTTCGTCAATGCCGTCAAACAGCTCGCTGAGTGCACGCACGCGCGCCGCATCGTCGATGTCCAGACGGATGTTGTAGCGCGCATCAGTAGTAACGACGTGCGGTTGCTGTTGCCAGCGTTCTAGTAGTGATTTAAACGACATAATTCAGTACGGACAGGGCTTACAAAGCAATACAGAGCCTACCAGAAGCGACGTTGACACAGTAGCCGGTGCGCAGCCGTCATGGCTGGGATAGCATAGGCGGCCGAGTGACTGACACTAAACGGTGTTTATGACGGATTCGTTGACCCACCATGGGCTGTTTGCACTGTGCCTGACCGGCATCGCGCTGTACTTGTTTACGCGCGACAGATTGCCGTTGGAAACTTCCAGCCTTGCCGTGTTGTGCGTGTTGCTCGCTGGCTTCGAGTTGTTTCCGTTCTTTGTCGACGGCGTGGCACTCGGACCTGGTGCGTTCTTTGCCGGTTTTGGTAATGAGGCGCTCATTGCAGTGTGCGCATTGATGGTGGTGGGCAAAGGTATCGAGACGACCGGCGCGCTGCAGCCTTTGGCAGGCATCATCGCGCGCGCATGGACCGTGCGTCCTGCGCTAGCGATGTTAGCGACACTGATCGCCGGTGCTGCGCTCAGCGCTTTTTTGAACAACACGCCGATCGTCGTGCTGCTGCTGCCGATTCTGGTCGGCGTGTCGTTGCGCGCAAAAATCCCTGTCTCTGGCATCTTGATGCCAATGGGGTTGTCGACGATTATCGGAGGCATGGCAACGACCATCGGCACGTCGACCAATTTGCTCGTCGTCGGTCTTGCTGTGGATCTGGGTCTTGAGCAATTTGGGTTGTTTGACTTCACGCTGCCGGTCTTGATCGTCGGCGGTGTCGGGATTGCGTTCTTGTGGTTAGTCGCGCCGCGTTTGATTCCAGATCGCGAGCCGCCGCTGGCGGATACGAGTCCGCGTGTGTTCACCGCGCAATTGTACGTCGTTGCGGACAGCTTTCCCGTCGGAAAGTCGTTGTCAGAAGTGCGCGCGAAAACGGGCGGTAGCTTGCGCATCGACCGTATTCAACGCGGCGAGTCGCTGTTTCTTGCGAAATTGCCATCGGTGACTTTTCAGGAAGGCGATCGCATTTACGTCAAAGACACCGCTGAGAACCTGAAAGTGTTCGAGCGCGAGCTCGGTACGCAATTGTTCAAGGCTGACGGTGAGGCCGCGGATGGCTCTGATGCGATGCCGTTTACGGCAGCAGGTCAACAGCTGGCGGAAGTGGTTGTCACGCGCGGCTCGCTGTTACACCGGCGTTCGCTTGATGCAGTGCGATTCCCGGCGACCTTCGGCATGCTGCCGTTAGCCTTGCATCGGGCCCGTTTTCCAAGCTCTCGGGTGACGCAGGACATCGGTTCGATTCGATTGCGCGCCGGTGATGTGTTGCTGGTGCAAGGCACGGCAAAAGCCATTGAAGCGCTCAAAGAGAACGGCGCGATGCTGGTACTCGATGGCACAACTGATTTGCCACACACCCATCGTGCGAATCGCGCGCTCGGCGTTCTGGCATTCGTTATTCTCACTGCGGCGCTTGGATTAATGCCGATTTCCGTGAGCGCTGTGATCGGCGTCGGCCTGATGCTCGCGACACGCTGCCTGTCATGGGAAAAAATCGTTGATGCACTGAGTGTGCCGATCATTATGATTATTGTGACCAGTCTCGCGTTGGGCAGCGCATTGATGCAAACCGGGACAGCTGGCTATTTGGCGTCTGCGTTCGTCGGGCTCACCGCATCTTGGCCCATTCCTGTGATCCTGTCCTTGTTTATGCTGATCATGTCAGTGCTGACGAATGTTGTTTCGAACAATGCCGCGGCGGTGATCGGCACGCCAATCGCCATCAGCATCGCAACGCAGCTGGGTGTTGATCCGCGACCCTTCGTATTGGCCGTGTTGTTCGGTGCCAATATGAGTTACGCAACGCCGATTGGGTATCAGACAAATCTATTGATTCTGAGCGCTGGCGGATATTCGTTCAGCGATTTCATGCGCGTTGGAATTCCGTTGACGATCATTATGTGGCTGGGCTTCTCGCTCGTGCTACCGGCGCTCTACGGATTGTAATATCGACGGCTGGCGCGTCTGGCCTTCAGTTCTTGTAAGGGAGAATCTCATGTCACCAAACTCTAGTCTTAAGATGCTGTCGCTGACGGTATTTGCAGCGACGGTGCTGGTCGGTTGCGGCAATAAGCAAACCGATGCAGCGCAGTCAGCACCAGTGGTCGCGGATGTGAGCCAGATAGAAGCTGAGTCGGCAAAAGCCAATGCATTTTTTGATCGTGTCTTTGATGAAGGCGTCGAACGCAGCCCGACCTATCAGAGCTATCTGGGCATCAAAAAAGACTATGGTTTGTGGGATGACGATACCGAGCAGAGCGAAGCCGAGGAATTGGCGATTACCCGCGAGGAACTCGCCAACCTGCGTGAATCGGTCAACTACGATCTGTTAGATGCGCAGACCAAAGTCAGCTACGACTTGTTTGTGGCGTCCGCCAAGCGGGAGATTGAGGCCTATCAATGGCGTCATCATAACTACCCGATCAATCAGATGGGCGGCGTGCATTCGCAAGTGCCTTCGTTTTTGATCAATATTCATCGAGTCACTGATGCATCGGATGCTGAAGCATATATTTCACGACTCAATGGTATCCCCACACTCTTCGAGCAGACACTGGCGCAAGTCGCCGTTCGTGCTGACAAAGGTATTCAGCCACCCGCGTTCACGTTCCAGTATGTGATCGAGGCGAGCGAGAATATCATCAAGGGACAGCCTTTCGATGAATCGGTGAATGACTCAACGCTACTGGCAGATTTTCGCGCCAAAGTGTCGGCACTCGAGATCGATGACGATCGTAAGCAAGCATTGATCGATGCCGCTTCTGTTGCGCTGGTCGACAACGTCAAACCGGCGTATGAGAACCTCATCGCGGAAATTTCGGCGTTAGCCGAGTCGGCAACCACCGACGACGGTGCATGGAAATTCCCGGATGGTCTTGAGTATTACGATTTCGCGCTGCAACGCACGACAACAACGTCGATGACGGCGGACGAGATTCATCAAACCGGTCTTGATGAGGTCGCTCGTATTCACGATGAAATGCGTACGATCATGCAGACGGTCGAGTTCGATGGCACGTTGCAGGAATTTTTCGAGAAGCTGCGCACCGATAGCGCGTTCTTCTATCCCGAAACTGATGCGGCGCGGGCGCGATACATCAGCGAGGCGACGGCGTACATCGATCTCATGCGAGCCAAGCTGGATGATCTGTTCATCACCAAGCCCAAAGCGGAAATGATTGTGAAGCGCGTTGAGCCGTTCCGCGAGCAGTCTGCCGGAAAAGCGTTTTATCAGCGTCCGGCCCCCGACGGCTCCCGGCCGGGCACGTACTACGTGAATTTGTACAAGATGGCAGATATGCCGATCTACCAGATGCAGGCGCTCGCCTATCACGAAGGTATTCCAGGGCATCATATGCAGCTCGCAATCGCGCAGGAGCTCGAAGGCTTGCCAAAGTTCCGCCGGTTTGGCGGCAGCTACACGGCGTATACCGAAGGCTGGGGGCTCTATAGCGAAGTGTTGCCCGTAGATATCGGCGCCTATACGGACCCCTACCAGGACTTCGGTCGTCTGGCGATGGAAATCTGGCGCGCTGCGCGGTTGGTCGTTGATACGGGCATTCATTCCAAGCGCTGGACGCGAGAAGAGGCGATCAACTACCTGCTTGAGAACACCCCGAATCCTGAAGGCGACGCGGTGAAAGCAATCGAGCGCTACATTCTTTGGCCGAGTCAGGCGACGGCCTACAAAATCGGTATGTTGAAGATTCAGGCGCTGCGCGCCCGCGCAGAGTCGGCGTTGGGGGATGCGTTTGATATTCGCGAATTCCACGATGTGGTACTGCGCAACGGCGCCGTGCCACTGGACGTGTTGGAACGCTTTGTCGATGCCTATATTGCCGAGGCGGGGAGCGAGGCTTGACGCCGACTACCTGCGACGTTAATACTCCGCTTATGAACTGTCGATCTGCACTACAAACGATTCGCTCGCACGGATGGTGGTGGCACGCAACCAACATGGGGCGGGCCCGTTGAACATGACCGACTGAATCACTAGACAGTTAACGTACTAAAAACCCGCCTCGCTTATCGCGCGGCGGGTTTTTTTATCGCCGCATTGATGCGCGCGGCGACCAGCAGCAGGACAATGACATGCAAGCGCCTTTTGACATATTGGCCGATCTCGACACGCCCGTATCGGCGTACCTCAAACTCAGCGAGCTACAACCCCGCTATCTGCTTGAGAGTGTTGAGCAAGGGCAGCGCGTCTCGCGTTACTCGTTTATCGGATTTGGCACAGCGCTGGATGTTCGGCTGACCGATGATGGTTTATTCGTCGACGGTGCCGCTCAAAAAACGCCGACCACACAACAGGCATTCCTTGATGCATTGCGCGGTTTGCTCAAGGACAGCCCGCAGCTGCAGCCGTCGATTCCGGAACTGCCGTTTGCCGGTGGTCTCGTCGGCGTTTCAGGTTACGACGTTGTGCGGCGTTTCGAACACTTGCCCGAACGTCCGACGCCGCAAGCGGGAATGCCGGAGGCAGCGTACCTTGCTACCGAATCGGTGCTGGTGTTCGATCACCTGACCCGCAGAATCGCACTGCTGCATGCTGGCGACAACGCTGCGCGTGATGCGCTGCGTGATGATGTCGTGACGCGGCTGCGTGGCCCACTGCCTGCCGAGGCAGGTGCGGGTGGTGATGTGGGTGATGCATTGGGCAGTTTGAGTGAGGCACAGTTCTGCGAGCGCGTCGATGCTGCTAAAGAACACATCCGCGCCGGTGATATCTACCAGATCGTGTTGTCGGTGTGTTTCGAAGGGCGCACCGACGTTGCGCCGTTTGAGGTGTATCGCGCGCTGCGTTTGCTGAACCCATCGCCGTACATGTTTTTTTGTGATTTCGGCGATTTGCAGGTCGCAGGCTCATCACCTGAAGCGCTGGTGCGCCTCAATGGCCGGGACGCATCGCTGCGACCCATTGCAGGTACGCTGCCACGCGGCGCGAACGATATAGAAGACGCACAAAATGCGGCGGACTTGCTCGCTGATCCCAAAGAGCGCGCCGAACACGTGATGTTGGTCGATCTGGCGCGCAATGACTTAGGGCGTGTTGCAGCCGCTGGCAGTGTCGATGTTGAGCCGTTCATGTCCATTGAGAAGTACAGCCATGTCATGCATATCGTCAGCGGTGTGCAAGGCCAGCTCGCCGAGGAAAAAGACGCGTTCGATTTATTCGCTGCTGCGTTCCCGGCCGGCACGCTAGTTGGCGCACCGAAAGTGCGCGCGATGGAGTTGATTGACGGTTTTGAAAATGTCGGCCGCGGGTTGTATGCCGGGACGGTCGGGTACTTCGGCTCAGGGGGTGATATGGACCAGGCAATCACGATTCGAACGGTCGTGTTTAGTGGTGGGTGTTATCGATTTCAGGCCGGGGCTGGCATTGTTGCGGATTCCAAGCCCGATAAGGAGTACGCCGAGGTGTTAGCGAAGAGTGCGATCCTGCGTCGTGCATTGGCACTAGCCGGAGCCGGGCTATGAACGCCGCCACAGCTTTGTCGGCACGCGTGTTGATGGTCGATAACTATGATTCGTTTACTTATAACCTCGTGCAGGCGTTCGCTGCACAAGGCGCCGAGATGCATGTGCATCGCAATGATCAGTTGCGTGTTGCCGATGCGCTGGCGTTGCAACCGACACATGTCGTGATCTCGCCCGGACCTGGGCGTCCAGACGCCGCAGGTTTGTCGCTGCAAATGATTGCTGCGTTCGCCGGCGTCGTCCCTGTGCTCGGTGTGTGTCTCGGGCATCAGAGTCTGGTGCAGCATTTTGGCGGTACCATCGTACGCGAGCAGCGGTTAATGCACGGCAAGACCTCGATGATCGAGCATGACGGCAACGGCGTGTTTACCGGTTTGTCACAGCCGCTTGAAGTCGGGCGCTATCACTCGCTAGCGGCAGATGCGGCGTCGATGCCGGACTGTCTGCAGGTGACGGCGCGCACCGACCGCGGCGAGATTATGGGTGTCCGGCACAAAACCCTCAACGTTGAGGGCGTGCAGTTTCATCCGGAGAGTGTGTTGACCCCCGAGGGGGATGCACTCATGGCGAATTTCTTGGCAACTCAATCGGGTACGTTATGAGCGCCGAATACCGCAACATGCTTGAACGCGTACTGCAGAGCGAAAATCTCTCGGAGGATGAAGCCGCGCAGCTGATGGCGGGGCTTGCTGAAGGCTCGTTGGAACCGGCACTCGCAGGCGCTGTGTTGTCCGCGCTGCGCGCCAAAGGCGAGACGGCTGAGGAGATACGTGGTTTCGCCCGTGAAATGCGCGCACGCGCGCTACGACCAGCCATTGATCGTGATTTGCAGACGGTTGATACCGTGGGTACCGGTGGCGATGGTTCGGGGAGCTTCAACTTGTCTACGGGTGCCGGGTTGCTGGCTGCCGCGGCAGGCGCGCAAGTCGTCAAACACGGCAATCGATCGGTCTCCAGCAAATCGGGCAGTGCCGATATGTTGGAGACGCTCGGCGTGCCGTTACAGCTGCCGCCTGCACGTGCCGGAGACTGCCTTGCGGCGTGCGGTTTCACTTTTTTATTTGCGCCGGTGTATCACCCGGCAATGAAAGCGGTTGTGCCGATCCGCAAAGCGATGGGCGTGCGCACAGTTTTCAACGTTCTGGGGCCACTCACCAATCCCGCCGCAACACCGTTTCAGGTGATCGGCGCTTTTCGCGATGACGTTGCTGCACTCATGGCCGATGCGTTGTCGGGCTTGCCGATACAGCGAGCGTTTGTCGTGCACGGTGACAATGGCTGGGACGAGGCAACGCCTGTATCGCCGTTCACCTTATATGACGTGCGGCCTGGCGCTGTGATCAAGCGCAAACGAGACGCGAGTGACTATGGTCTGCCGGTTTGCAGCGGCAGCGCATTAGCGGGCGGCGACGCTGCGCAGAACGCGCGCGCGTTAGAGCAAGTGTTCAACGGAGAGGATACCGGCGCACATCGTGATGCGTTGCTGATGGGTGTGTCTTTGGTGCTTGAGGTCGCCGGTTTGGTTGATAGCCCAGAAGCGGGCGTAGCTCGTGCGCAGGCAGCTATCGATGATGGCAGCGCGACAGCTGTGCTTGCGGCGTTGGCCGAGTTCACATGAGCGATTTTTTGAGAACGATGTTGCGCTCGAGTGAGCGGCGGCATGAACACAATATTGCCACGGTGTCACTAAAGACGCTTGAGACGCAGATCGAAACGCAGCGCAGGCCGTCAACGCTCGTGTTAGACCCACAGTTCTCACTGATTGCCGAGATTAAAGGACGCTCGCCGGCCGAAGGCGCGCTCGCCGATGGTGAGACGCTTGATCGTGTCGCGCAGGCGAATGCCTATGCCAGTGGTGGTGCGAGCGCGATCTCTGTGTTGACCGAACCCGAGCGTTTCGACGGCTCGCTCACACATCTTGAGGACGTCTCTGATAGCTTAACCACGCATCGTGTGCCTGCCATGCGCAAAGACTTTCTGTGCAGCGAGTATCAGGTTTTCGAAGCTGCCGCCCATGGCGCTGGTGGCGTGCTGCTCATCACGGCCATGCTCAGTGACTCGAGCCTTGCGGCGATGTTGAATGTCGCAGAACAGTGCCACTTGTTTGTGCTTGTCGAGTGTTTTGACGCTGAGGATATTCAGCGCAGCTTGGCGGTTCTGTCACAGCCGTCAGTCCAGGCGCTGATCGATCGTGGTCAATTGATGTTAGGTATCAACACGCGCAACTTGCGAACGTTGGCCGTTGATGACACACGTCTTGAAGTGCTTGCGCCGAAGTTACCGTTACGCGAGCTAGTGTGTGTTGCAGAGAGTGGCCTGAAGCGCGCCGACGATGCTAGTCGCGTTGTGCGACTGGGTTATCGGGCGGCGTTGATCGGCACAGCACTGATGCGCAGCGAGAATCCGCAGGAAGCAGTGCGTGCGTTTGTTGCAGCGGGTCGCGACGTATGAGCCTATACGTAAAAATTTGCGGCTTGACGACGGCCGACATGATACTCGCAGCGATCGAGGCGGGCGCGGACGCGGTCGGTTTTGTGTTTGCCGAATCGCCGCGTGAGGTGTCTATTGATCAGGCAGTGCTGCTGGCGGGATTGGTTCGCGGTCATGCCGATATTGTCTGCGTGATGCATCACCCGGACGCAGCCTATGCGCATGAAGTCCAGGCGCGCGTGCAACCGGACGTTTTGCAGACCGATCACGAGGATTTCGACGTCGTCACGCTGTTGCCTGGTGTCACATCGTTGCCGGTGTATCGCGATCATGTGGCAGCAACAGTGCCAGCAGACCAGCGCATTCTGTTCGAGGGTGCGACCAGTGGCAGCGGTTCGCAGGCCGATTGGAGCCGTGCGGCGACGGCCGCCAAAACGCATTCGCTGATTCTTGCCGGTGGGCTTGCGCCAGAGAATGTAGCCAGTGCAATAGCACAAGTGCGACCGTACGGCGTTGATGTCTCCAGTGGTGTTGAATCATCGCGAGGCGTGAAAGATGCGGCACGAATTTCAGCTTTTATTGCAGCCGCAAGGGCGGCGCATCGTGATTGAGTCTTGTGAGGAAACCATGTCATGACCATTGCATTTTCTGACTCGGAAAAAGCGCAACTCCTGAAAAATCTGTTGGCCGGCGATTTGCCTGACGCGCGCGGCCGGTTCGGTCCGTTCGGTGGCCGGTATGTCCCGGAAACGTTAGTGCCCGCTCTGGAACGTCTGGAAGCCGGGATGCGTCAATATCTTACGGATGCTGATTTCGAACGCGATTTTTGTCATGAATTGCACGAATGGGTTGGCCGTCCGACCGCGCTCAGTTATGCGCCAGCGCTCAGCAAAGCATGGGGTGCGCAGGTGTACCTGAAACGTGAGGATCTTGCGCACACAGGCGCGCACAAAATTAACAATGCGATCGGTCAGGCGTTGCTTGCCAAGCGGCTTGGTGTGAAACGGGTCGTGGCCGAA
>JBCBZK010000172.1:0-6163 GCA_039815365.1 Pseudomonadota bacterium
CTCAGCAACCGCGATGAGCTCAACGAAGACGACTTTGAATTCACCGGCGCCGGGGAGGTTGAGTTTGGCGATGCCGCGCTGGCCGACGACACGGCACGGCGCATAGGCCTTCTTGGTGCCGGGCAAGCCAATATGGCCGTGAAAATGCGAGCGCACTTCTTGTGCTTGTTGCACGCTGAAGCCATCGCGCGTGGTTTCGCGCGCGACTAACGGTGCATCAATACGGCGCTGCCATCGGTTCCACGACATTGTTGACAACTGGTCGATGGCTTCCCCTGCCATCAGTCGCAGTGCATCCAGATGATTCGCCCGGTGGTGTCCATCGCCATTCAAATGTATGTGGTGGTCTGCCGACACATAGCCTGCGGTTTTGGCGTCCCACAGTGGTGTGAGCTTTGCAGCAAGCTCAGTTTCCCGATCACGTCGAATGCGAATCTTTTTTTCGATGACGGGATACATCGGTCCGCGTGCGATCAAAGCGGTGTAAGTGCCGACGGGCAACGTCATCGTGGTGTCGCCCTGAACGTAAAAGTAGTGGCGACCGGTTTGTGGATCGAAATAGGTGGCATCTCGATCGTAAGACACCGGGTGGCCGTCACGTCTGGTGAGTGATACCCGTGCAGTCACCGGCGAGTCGTCGGCATCATGTATCGTCAGCGCGATGCTGCCAGTTGCGCCTGCCGTTTGCCATTCAACAATCTCGACTACTTCTGGTTTACCACCATAGGTCGCAATACGTTTGAGCTCGAACTGTCTTGCTTTGTTTGCCTCAACGAAATAGACGTGATTGCCATCGGCGCTAAACGCAGGGGTCAGTGCAAAAGGGTTGCCGTCGGTGAGTCGATGCGTCACACGTGGGTCGCGAATGTCCATCGTCCAAAGGTGGTAGTCGTTGTCGATCGGTGCACTGTAGACAATCAATGCCTCGCTAGGGTGTGTATCAGCGGTCAAATGATAGGTCAGTGTCTCGCTGTGAATAATACTGTCCGACCCTTTAAGAAAGTATCGTGCGCGCAAGGTGCGATGTGCGCCTGATCCGTGCAGATAGACAATGCCTTCGCCATCGGCAAGCCGGCGCGCGTTGCGTTCCACTTGCCGCAGATCCGTTAGCTTTGTATCTGTGCCTGCGGCGAGATCATGTCGCCACAGGCTCAGTGAGCCACCGACACCCGAGGTATAGAACACACTGGAACCATCCTCGGAAAACTCGGGATCGAGTTCTATAGTGGGCGTGTTGATGGTTGCCTCTTTGCCCGACGCAACATCGAGAACAACGACCGCTGTATCGCTCCCTGTATCGCGTACGAAAGCGAGTTTCGTGCCATCCGCCGACCAGCGAGGGCGTGCATCGATGTCGGCACTATTAGTGAGTTGGGTGGCAATGCCGCTGTCGATATCCAGCAGCCACAGCCAGCCTTGCGCCGCGAAAGCGAGGTGTTTGCCATCGGGCGCTGGCGCAGGGTCTGTCGGGCCATGCGCGAGAATAGGCAGCTCGTGTTGTTCAAGATAGGTGTGATGCCCAAAGTCATCGAGCTTCGTGTAGCGATGTTCCCACTGCGCTGTTGCGCCACTTGGCAACAGCATGCCGCCACTAACAAGTAGCAAGAACACGAAGCGGAAACGATCAATACGCATAGCAATATCCTGAGAGAAGATCAGATGAATGAGCGTTTTCAAAGAATGTCGAAACCGCTTTGACTGAGCAATTCGCGCTCTTCGCGCATGCGCGCGTCGTTGATTGCTGCGATCTGCTCGAACTGCGGTTGACCGGCAAGTAGCGTGTGAAGATAGTCGTACGACAGCTCATTGCCGATCAGTCCATTCATTCGGTTTGCTGCTTGCTGTAGTAGCGTCACCGCTTCTTCGGCTTGGCCATTGACGGCATACCAGCGTGCATCGTCCAGGTCATAGGCCTGGCTGTCTGCGCCGTTCGCACGACCGATGTCTATCGCCTGTCGCCATCGCGCTATGAGCGCTTCAAAATGTGTTTTGTTTTCGCTGCGATGCATGGCATAGGCGATGGCATAGAAAGGCGCTGGTTCAGTACCGAATGGCCAGAACATTGCGCGTTCGAATGACGCCGGATCGCTGTCAAACGTCTCTTCATACCAATCGAGTAACCCGGCGTCTTGTTTCGCTGCGGCTAAGGTAACGGCTAACTCGCGCTTGAACACGGATACCGTTGGGCTGAACTCGAGCACTGCCCGAGCAGTAGCAACAGCGGAATCGTAGTCTCCCGCCGATAATGCGTTGCGAATTGGTACAAACGGAAGACGATAGCGTTCCGCCGATGCTCCCGCACCGATTTTCAGCAACGCCAGAGAGATGTTCGCGCCGAGTGTTGTGGTGGCGTTTTCATCCCAAACGGGTGCGAGAATATTCACCGCCTCGGCGAAGTTACCTTGGTAGCGTGCGTACACGAACTGCGCTTGCGCGACGTCCTCTTCGAGTGCCTCCAATCGTTCGAGGCGCGCGATGACTTCCTTGATGCGCTCGGCGTTGTTGGTAGTCGTTAGTAGTGTGGTCAGATTAAATGAGACCGGAGTCAGCAATGGGTCCACTGCAAACAACTGCTCAAGCTCTTTCGCGGCATCGTTGAACCTGGCGTTGCCTTGCAAGCCGAGTGCGAGCCACAGTCTGGCGTTTTCATGACTCGGGTTGAGTTCCAATGCGCGGCGCAGTGATACTTCGCCGGCAAGCAGATCGTGACTGTCAATATCAAGCCATCCTGCTATCGCATGAGCGTCAGCGAGTTCAGGGTCAAGCGCTAGCGCGCGATCGGCATAGGCTTCCGCGCGTTGTCGTGATTCCTCGACGGGTTGTCTGCCAAGCCCGCCAGGCGCGATGCTTAACAGTCGCTCCGTCAACGCAAGCTCTGCGTAAGGCGGTGCGAATTCCGGGTCGAGCACGATCGCTTTGTCCAATAAAGTCTTTGCTTCAATGATGGCATCGAGCCTGCGCGACACCACGAGCTCGCGTGCTTGCAGAAACAAGTCATAGGCCTGGATGCTACCCGCACGCGTTCGTCGCGAAGGCGCCTCATCCATTGTGATAGAAAGTTCGTCGAGGACTTGCAGTGCAATTTCGTCCTGCAGCGCAAATATATCGCTCAACTCAGTTTCGTAAGTGTGATTCCACACCGGCATGCCGTCCGCTGCCCGTATCAGTCGCGCGACGATACGCACACGTTCGCCTTGTTTGCGCACCGAACCTTCCAGCAATACGCCGACATTTAATGTCGCACCAATTTCCTGCAAGGTTTTGCCTGAACCCCGGAATGCAAACGAAGACGTGCGACCCGTGATGGCGATGTTGCTGTCGCGTGACAGTTTATTGAGTATTTCTTCGGAGATTCCGTCGGCGAAGTACTGCTGGTTGCCCTCTGGCGACAGATCTTCGAACGGCAGTACCGCAACGGCGCTATTGGAAATCTCGGAAAGAGCGTTGGTGCTGTCTTGACTGAGTTGCTGCCACACGATCAGCCCGCCGACGACGACGAGGCCGACAGCAATGAGGACATCAAGGCGACGGGGCGAGTTGGAGTCTGGGTTGTCGGCGGCATCGGTACGCACGACACCCTCAGGCGTCACATCATAGACCCACGACAACACCATGGTAATCGGAAAACCAATGATCAGGATCACGGCGAACAGGCTTGCTATCCAATCCGGTAGCAATAACGCCGGCGACATCACATCCACCACCTGCATCACTAGCCAGCTGATGATCACATAGGCGGTCGCCACACGAAACACGTGTCGACGTTTGAGTTCACCGAAAAAAGACATAGAAGCGACGCACTCAGAACCATTGGTGGTTGTGTCGCTGTACTATAACGAAAGTGAGCGAAAAACGACGGAGAATCTGGATGCTGGATTGGTTACAAGGATATGGAATCACTAGGGCAGTGGGTTTGGCGGGAGTTGCACTTTATAGAGCTATCGTCGGTGCTGGAGTAGTTGCACGCTTGTGGTCCAACTAACTGTAATCCCCCCATTTTCCGCAGCAGCCGTTGAGCTATCGAACATGGAGCGTCTTGAAAGCGCTAGTGATCACAAACGGGGAAAGTCACCGACCCTGCAGCGAAGCACCCGCCTCGGGTGTCTTATTGACACAATCGATGATCTCACCAACCCAGACGCATTCATCGGGCAATTCGCCGCTATCGCGAAAATAGGTAAGCAACCCGGCCTTATCGAGCAACTCAAGAAACCGTGGATGCTCACGCAACGCGACCATCTTTGGCCCCCAAAACGACTTCGTCAGGCCACCCCATATTTTATCACCGCTCAGAAGCTGCGCCATCACCATGTCGGTATTGTCGAGCGCATTAATCAGCAACACCGATACCGGGTCATCGCCCGACTCGCCAATTGATTGCGCCATCGCGTCTTGCGCTTGCACGCGTGCAGCGTCATCGGGCGCATCGATAAGCGCAACCAACAAGGCGTCGAATTTGGCGTCATCCGGATGCGGATCCTTGATCGACAGCGCTCGATGCGCTTCCAGGACCTCTGTCCAGCGCTGATGCTGCGCCTCGCAAATAAGCGGTGCAATGTCACCAAACTCATGCCCCAATGCGACGGCCTTTCGTGCCGGCGCTGCCAACGCCTCACAATCACCCGCAATCATGAAAGAACCAGCGAGGTTCGCATTGGCGCCAGGCGACAAGGGATCGAAACGCAAGGCAATGAGATTGCGCTCATGCGCGTCTTTGAGTTTGCCAACGTCCTGCAAGTGTTCTGAATACCAAAGGTTTAAGGTGGCATCAGAGGGATCGATGCTCAGACCCTTTTTGTACAAACGATCTGCATCGCTCCAGCGACTATCCCATCGCGCAAGGTCCGCCAGAGCCACGTAAGCATCCACCAGTTCAGGATCAAGCGCGATCGCGTTTTGAGCATGAATCGTCGCATCCCGCTGGACTTGCAACGTCAACTCATGGGCCTGCTCCGGAGAATCCAATTTTGAATAGCCGGGCAACGTAATGTAGGCCGTCGCCAGCGCAGCCTCGGCACGAGCAAAATTGGGCTCAAGCTCCAATGCACGCTTCAAGTGCTCAATCGCACTGCGAATATTGTCCTCACCACGCCGCGACCAAAGCGTCGTGCCAAGCAGAAATTCCTCATAGGCTTCAGGGTTTGCCGTCGCCTCAAACACGTTGTCGATCAAAGCATCCGTTTCGTCACCGACGACGACGCGCAGTGCTGTCGCAATTTTTCGCGTGATGCCGGCCTGTAACGCAAAAGCATCACCAAGATCCTGCGTGTAGCTATCACTCCACAAGCGCTCATCGGTGCGCACATCAACGACGGCGGCATCGATACGAACGCGTTCGCCGGAGCGGCTGACGGAACCTTCGACGATATGATCGACACTGAGCGTCTCAGCAATATCCCTGATGCTCTGGTCGGTATCGCGAAAAGCGAATGCAGAAGTTCGCGATACAACGCGCAGTCCTTCAACGCGGTGCAATGCCGTCATCAGTTCGATGGCGACACCGTCAGCCAAATGGCGTTGATCCTGTGCAGGGCTGGTGTCGATAAAGGGCAAGACAGCGATAGAGGGCTGAATCGCGGTACTCGTGGTGACCCGCGTCGGCGCGGCATCCGCCAGCGGCTGATCGGTCCCGGGTTTCGAGTTGGACAGCAACGTTGTCGCCAGCAAAGCGGCGCCGACAACAAAAAACCCAGCGATCACCCGATTGAGCCGCCGGCGAGCCCTCGCCTGATAGGTCGGATCCGGCTGACTGTCCTCATCACGCTGCAATCCATCCGGCCCGAGCTCAAGCGCCCATGAGCCGATGGCAGCAATCGGCAACCCCACTAGCAGCGCCACCAACACTGCACGCATCGCCCACTCCGGTGCACCAAAGCTCTCGAATACCAGATCGGCCACTTGCGCAATAGCCCAGGCACCAACGATGTAGGCGGCACAGACGCGAAGAACGTTCCGTCTTTTGAGTTCGGCAATCAGAGACATTGGGATGTCTGCGTTGTGGTTAACGGCACCAATACTACCGCATGAATATGGCGCTGGGCAGCGCGCATTTGCTGACCTTGCAGTCTTGCCATACGGTAGGTTGCGAGAACTGGGGTCGAGAACTGGGGTCGAACCGAATTTATTCACATGACCTACCTGCCGTTTTTCGGGCCATGGGCTA
>JBCBZK010000165.1:0-6657 GCA_039815365.1 Pseudomonadota bacterium
ATGCCGTCCGTGTTGTGGCCAATGATCTCGTCGCTTGAGATCTCAAGTGTATTGACGGCGCCAGCGATGCTGGCGGCTTCCGACAGCTCGTCTACAAGTCGTGTCACGGCAGCTTTATGCGGCACGGTGACATTGAGCCCACGTCCACCATTGCGTTGGAAGCTGCGTACGATCGAATCGAGCTTGTCAGGTGCGACTTCGACGAGTTCATAGCTGATAGGTTGGTCAGTTTGCTCCGCAAACAAACGATGTATGACCGGTGACTTGCTGTGCGATACCGGGTAACCCAATAAGCCATAGCGATCCAAGATTGCTGTTTCCTGCTGCATGGCGCTAGGCCTCCACTGCCACTGTTATTATTTTCACGACGATCGATTCTAGTCGTTTAGCCAACGTACTGCATCGATAGCGGCATAAGTGAGGATAGCTCCAGCGCCCGCGCGCTTGATGGACATCAGCGCTTCGAGCATTGTGTCGCGCTCAATCAGCCAGCCGTTGGCCGCAGCCGCTTTAAGCATGGCGTATTCGCCGCTGACCTGATAGGCCGTGACGGGAATCTCGAACGCGTCATGCACCCGTCGAATGACGTCCAGATACGGCATAGCCGGTTTCACCATGACGATGTCTGCGCCTTCATCAATGTCCAGCGCAACCTCGCGCAGCGCCTCGCGCCCATTTGCCGGATCCATTTGATAGCCATGCTTGCCGCCGCCACCCAAATTGCCTGCGGAGCCGACTGCGTCACGGAACGGGCCATAGAAGCTGGACGCATATTTCGCGGCGTAAGACAGAATCAATGTTGTCGGATAACCATTGACCTCCAACGCGCGCCGGATCGCACCGATCCGTCCGTCCATCATGTCCGATGGCGCAACAATGTCAGCACCCGCTTTGGCGTGGCAAATCGCCTGGCGCTCCAGCATTGATACTGTGACATCGTTCAGCACATAGCCGCTGTCATCGATAATGCCGTCCTGCCCGTGGGTTGTGTACGGGTCGAGCGCAATATCCGTGATGACCCCGAGGTCCGGATAGGCCGCTTTGATCGCCTTGATCGTGCGCGGTACCAGACCGTCGTCGTTGTGGCATTCATTGCCTTCCAGGCTCTTGTGCTGCGCTTCAATGACGGGGAACAGCACAACGGCCGGGATACCAGCGGCAGCCACATCGGCGAGATGAGTAATGAGTAGATCGATGCTGCGACGCGCGACGCCTGGCATTGACGGCACGTCTTCTTGTCGGCCTTCGCCGTCCAGTACGAACACCGGGTAGATAAAGTCCCGGGCATCGAGCGTGTGTTCTGCAAGCATCTCGCGCAACCAGCCGTGCCGCCGTCGCCGTCGCATACGCGTCAGTGGGAAGCCCGGAGTCTTGTCGTTGTGCATATTGCGCTCGCCTGAGTATCTCGTTTGAATGCTGATTTTGGCTATATTCGCGAGCCCTGTCCAAGTAAAGTAGCGGCTGGGGGGCGTTCTGTGTCAAACACCGGCGCAAATAATCGTTATCGGCCGAAATAATTTGGCCGACCAAAGGGTCTTGTTGGATGCAGGAAAAAGCAACCGAGCGTACCAAGCAACTTCGATTTGAGCGGCTCGTAGGCGAGCACCGTAAGGATTTGTATCGCTACGCGTACTGGCTGAATCGCGATCCGCAGCTGGCGGAAGACGTTGTACAGGATGCGATGCTGCGCGCGTGGCGTTCGTTAGATTCATTGCGCGAGGACGATGCGGCGAAACCATGGCTGTTAACCATTGTGCGCCGCGAGAATGCGCGGTTTTTTGAGCGCAAGCGGCTCGAGACAGTGGATATCGACGAATTGGTTGGCGCGCCCACCGCTCAGATTGCAACGGAACAAGACACGGACCGCGACGATTTGCAGGAGGCGATTTTCGCGCTCGAGGAAGATTATCGAGAGCCATTGGCGCTGCAGGTATTAATGGGACATTCGACGAAAGAAATTGCCGACATCATGGGTCTTAGTAATGGCGCGGTGCTCACGCGACTGCATCGTGCTCGCAAGAAACTGATCGATGCGTTTGATCTGGGTGATTGACGGCTGACGCGACGGAAGATGACAAAGATGAACTGTGAACAATTTGAAATGGCAGTGCTGGCCGAGCCACATACAGATTCGGCTGAGTGCGCAGCGCATGCGCGCGAGTGTAGCGACTGCCGTGCGTTGCAATCGAAGGCGGTAACGCTCGATGCACGCCTGCAACAAGCGCTCGCTGTTTCTGTGCCGGCATCGCTAGGCGCGCCTGTACCCGACATGGCGACGCTGGACTCTGACCTGTCTCAAGATGTCGAAAGCAATGTGGTGTCACTGGAAGCGAAACGCCGCAAGCCACGTTTTGCGGCGCCGACCTGGGCGATTGCCGCGTGCGTTGCGCTGGTTGCCTTGTTCGTGGTTCGCCAGCAAGACGGTGTTGATGCAACGCCTAACGCTGAGGCGCTTGCGCTGACCGCTGAGGTTATTGAGCACATGGGGCCTGAGATTGGCAGCATGCGTTTGGTGAGCAGCCGTGTTTCTGCGGGGAAACTCGATGCTGTGTTGTCTCCGGCGGGCGCGCAGTTCGACGAGGTACCCGGTGTGATCAGCTACGCCAAGAGTTGCCTGATCAACGGTAAGCTTGTGCCGCACTTGGTGGTACAGGGTGCTGAAGGTCCGGTCACTATTCTGCTGATGCCCGGAGAGTCTGTCGACGGGCCGGTATCGATTATGCGAGACGGGTTTGAAGGGGTCATCTTGCCGGTTGGCGATGGTGGCAGCGTTGCGATCATTGGCCGCGATCAGGCGAGCGTCGATGCGGTACGACGCCAGACTGAAAATGGTCTGAGTTTCTCTATCTGATTCGCAGCCGACGCGTCAGCACGCGCCCACCTGTGCCTCTGACGCACCGCGAAAACCTCCAAAAGCAAACCTTTCTTGAGATGCCTTGCGACGGTTGTTTGCGGCACACTGTTGCTATCGACGAATCGTTATTGCCAGTGCAGCACTGGCCAGAGGTGTAGCAACGTGAGTAAGCAACCGTCTATCAGCCAGACGTGTCCCTGGGCGCTTGGCGTCAGTGATGCCTATCTTGCCTATCATGATGAGGAATGGGGCGTACCGGTCACAGACGACCGCACGTTATTCGAGTTTCTGATTCTTGAGACAGCCCAGGCAGGACTATCGTGGTCAACGATCCTGCACAAACGCGATGGCTACCGTCGCGCGTTTGCTCAGTTTGACGCGGACAAGGTCGCGCAGTTTGACGAGGCGACCATGGCCGCGCTCCGGCAGGACGCCTCTATCGTTCGCAACAAGGCGAAGATCGCATCAGCCGTCGGAAACGCACAGCGGTTTCTGGAGGTGCAGGAATCTCATGGTAGTTTCGCCCGGTATGTTTGGGGCTTCGTTGATGGCTCGCCCGTGCAAAACTTCTGGCAGTTACAGTCAGAATGCCCAGCGACGTCGGCGGTATCCGATGCTCTGAGCAAAGACCTTAAACAGCGCGGGTTCAAGTTTGTGGGCTCCACAACGATGTATGCATTCTTGCAGGCAACCGGTCTGGTGAATGATCACGTCGTGCACTGCCCGCGTCATGCGGTTTGCGCCGCGATGGCGGCAGATGTGCCAGCTGCGTTGCAGGCGACGCCGGATGCGGTATCCAGCTAGCGAGAGTGCGGCCTACATCGTCGCAGCGCCGCGGTAGGATTCGCGGCTAGTCGGTGGCGAACACCTGGTCCATGGACGCAAAGCTCTTGAACTCCAATGCATTGCCGGACGGGTCACGCACAAACAACGTGGATTGCTCAGCAGGCTTACCCGCGAAGCGCGTGCGCGGCTCTAGCAGGAATTCGCACTGTGCCGCACGCAGCTGACTGACTAACGTCTGCCATTGGTGCGGCGTCAGAATAACGCCAAAGTGCCGCGTCGGCACAGCATCACCGTCAACGGTGTTGCTTGCGTCGACGGTTGGATGATCAACCAGGTGCAACGTGAGCTGATGGCCGAAGAAATTGACGTCCAGCCATCGCTTTGACTCGCGCGCCGCTTCACATTGCAACGTTTGAATGTAGAACGCGCGCGTCGCTACAAGGTCAGTGACCGGCAGCGCCAGATGAAATAGCGGTTGTGCGCCTGGTCTCGTCATGAGGCAGCTGTTGCGAGTTCGCTAAGCCAATCAGTGGGTTTGAGCCAGTAATCGGTGAGCTTTGCTTCCGGTGAGCCGGAAGCTGCCTGCCAGCCATACTCCCAGCGCACCTGTGGTGGCAGAGACATCAGAATCGATTCGGTGCGCCCGCCGGACTGAAGTCCGAACAGCGTGCCACGGTCGTAGACAAGATTAAATTCCACATAGCGGCCACGGCGATACAGTTGAAACTGGCGTTCAGCATCGGTGTAGGCGGTATCGCGGCGACGCTCAATGATGGGTTCGTAAGCAAGCAGAAAATGGTCGCCAATGCTCTGCATGAATTCGAACGACCGCTCGAAACCCCAGTCGTTCAGATCATCGAAAAACAAACCACCGACGCCACGCGTCTCGTTGCGATGGGGCAGGTAGAAGTATCGGTCACACCATTCGCGGTAACGGTCGTAAACATCATCGCCGAACGGGCTGCAGGCATCGCGCGCGGTCGCGTGCCAGTGCTGTACATCTTCTGCGACCGGATAGAACGGTGTTAAGTCGAAACCACCGCCGAACCACCAAATGGCTTCCTTATTTTCGGCTTGCGCACAGAACATACGTACGTTCGCGTGAGTCGTTGGGATGTGCGGATTGTGCGGATGAAACACCAGCGATACGCCCATGGCTTCAAATCCCCGGCCGGCAAGTTCGGGCCGCGCTTTGGTTGCGCTCGGAGGTAGCTTGTCGCCCATGACATGCGAGAATCCTACGCCAGCCTGTTCCATCAACGCGCCATTCGTCAGCACTTTGGAAATGCCACCACCACCTTCTTCGCGCGTCCACGCATCGGTTGAAAATGTGGCTCCACCGTCGAGCGCTGCGATCCGCTCGGTAATCCGCGCCTGCAAGCCCTTCAGGTATTGTTTTACTTCAGTTACTGAGTCATCAAATGTGGTCATCGAATCGCTTTAGGTGTGAGTCCCGAAGGATATTCTATACCAGCGCTGCGTGTGCGGGCATTCGTCAATCCCGAAGCACATTGCCACTTGCGTAGTCGATGACACGAGAGGGTCGACGCTGGCCGCCACCGGCACGCGCAAGCACAGCGTCTACGTGTTTGCCGAACTGGCGACGCAGGCGTGCGGGCTGCGTGATTGCGTTGCGCCCACTGATGTTTGCGCTAGTGGAAATCAAGGCACCGTCGACTGCGCGGCAAAGGTTCGCTGCATCTGCGTGGCGCGTGACGCGCACAGCAATGGTTGCGCGGTTGCCCGTCAATAACGGCGAGCAGCGTTCGCTGGCTGGCACCACCCAGGTCGTCGCGCGTCCGTCCGGGTGCTCGGCAATGGCGCTCAGCAAATGTTGCCGCGCATCGAGATCGCGAGGACATGCGATCCATGGCGCCAGCTGTTGGGCGTCACTCGCGATCAGAATCAGCCCTTTGTCATCGGCGCGAGCCTTGATACGGACAACACGTTTGATCGCCTGTTGGATGCGTGCGTCGCAGCCAATGCCATAGACGCCTTCAGTTGGGTATGCGATAACGCCGCCGGCCAACAACACCTGACGCACTTGAAACGGAATACCGTAAAAGTGCCGTGCTGTCAGACCGACGGCGCCGGTGACACTCACCAGTGAGTTCGCCTGTTACGGTTTGCGGAACTTCAGTGTCATGCGGTTCGATTCGCCGATGCCAATCATTTCTGCACGCATCGCTTCGTCATCTCTAGAGGTTGCCAGAGTGGGTGGCAGACGCCAGACGATATCTTCTGCGCCAGGTTGATCAGCAGGGTTTGCGTTGATGTCGCTGCTTGCAACGAATTCAAATCCAGCGGCTTCGATATCCGCGATCAATGCGTCTTTCTTTAGATAGCCGTTGCTGCCGTTGGCCCATTCGTCGGGCATATCTTCGGCACCATGGTGTTGTACGACGCCCAGAATACCGCCTGATTTAAGCGCACTGAACGCATCGCTAAGCGCTGCCGTACGATAGCCGCCCTCGGTTTCGAAGCGATTCAGGTTGTGCAAAGCGCGAATCATCAGTACGGCATCTGCGCGACCTGCGCATTGCTCATCCATGCTGCCGAAGACAAATGCTTCAACAGCGGCATCGTTCTCGCCGCGCCACTCAGCGGTACCGCTGACAAAATCTGCTGCCCAGGTCTTTTTCGCTTCCAACGCCTCGGCGCTGAAAAAGCCGAACAGCGGGAACATTTCCAACGCGTAGTCGACGCCAATGACGGTGCCTTCACTGCCGAGATAAGGCGCCAGTATTTTGGTGTACCAGCCGCCGCCAGGCAGCGCTTCTACAACGGTCATGCCAGGTTCGATACCGAAGAATTCAAGCGTCGCCGCGGGGTTGCGCGCGGCGTAGCGTTGTTTGTGGTCTTCGGGCAGTGCATCCAGAGCAGCGGCAAGTAGCGCCGCGTTGTCAGGCATTGCCTCTTTGGCTGCCATAGCGGCCGCGTCGGCTGTCTCTGCCTGAGCAGTCACATCGCTGCTCTCGGTCTCAGGTTGCTTGGCGCACGCAGCGGTGATTAAAAGC